>DASTHJ010000346.1:0-6385 GCA_035718265.1 Steroidobacteraceae bacterium
TAACGTGCCCACGCGCGCCCCAACTCCCTGATTGCGCAGATCATAAGGTTCCCCGCGTCGTCTAACCATGCCGATTTGTTATGCGGCGGCAGATCCTCCCTGAATGGCAGCAAGATCGTCCATCTCGCCAGACGATGCCACCCAAGCCCTGGGCCCGATTGAGCGCCCTCACGGCGCCGCCTGTCGAGTCGATCACTTCCTCTCGTCGGGATTGCGCGTCGCGGCGAAGTAGATGACGTAGAACCAGGAAAGGATGCCCGCCAGGATCGCCCAGAGAATCGAGCGATTTCGCTGCCAGGAACATACGATCGCGATGGCCGAGCCGATACCGATGCCGGTCTGTGTGACCGTCTGGGCCTGCGGAGCAACTTGATCGAGCATCTCGGTGGTTTCCCTTGTCTTTGTGCGCGGCTGAATCAGCTGATCTGCACGAACGTATTCCTGACCCTTCGGGACATGCTCATATAAGGAATCCAGATCGCCGCCCCGATGACCGACCGCCCCAGGTCGCCGCCGCTGGTTGCATCGAACAGCGGCCGCCCCGGCAGCACGACGTGCACGGCAAGTGCATCCATCACGAGGAATGCCACGTTCGCAACCAGATACCCGATATAGATCTTGGGGAACCGCCACGATTTCATGAAGAACAGGAACAGCAGGTACACCGTCGCGGCGATGAACAGACAATCGCTGACCATCTCCAGGACGAGCAGCGGCCCCCAGAACGGGTGATATGGCGCAGGCCCCGGCGTGGTCAGCGTCTGCCAGGTGCCGTCGCGAAAGATCGGCGGATAGGTCTGGACGAGATAAATCCCCAACCGCAGCGGCGTGAGGATCAACCCCAGGCACACCACCACCAGCCAACCGGAAAGGCCGACCGGGCCCGAGCCGGATTCGATCGCCGGCGCCACTTCGGTGGCGCTGGCGGGCGGCGAGTAGGGATTCCGGTCCATGCCGGATTCTGTCAGCGCGGCGCGCCGACTGGCTACTTGATCGCGAGCCGCAGGTCCTCGATCTCTTCCTTGGCCTTCTCGAGCGTCTCCTCGACGGCCATGATGTCGAGTCGCAGGCGCGAGAACGAGGCGATCTTCTCGACGGTCATCGACAGGTCCTGCATGCGCCCGGCGTGGCCCACCACGAGGTAGCTGGTCGCCAGGATGTCGGTGAGATCGGGCTCGTCGCCGATGACTTCACGGTTCAGGTTCTCGTACTGCACGACGGCCTGCACGATCTCCGCGTTGAGCTTCCAGCCGGTGAGGATGCTGCGCGCGAACTGCGCGTGCCACCTGCGCAGGATGGAGCTGTACTTGGTGCGGTCGCGCAGCACGAACGGATAGTGCGCGGCGCGCGTCAGGATGAACAGCTTGCCGACGCCGTGCATGAGGCCGCCGAGGAACGCGATGTCGCGGTTCACGGTGGTGAACTTGCGCGCGATCACGAACGACACGGCGGCGGTCCAGGCGCTGCGCTCCCACAGCGCTTCGAGGTGCGGGCGGATGTCCTTGACCGAGTGAGCCTGCGATACCTGGCGCAGCGCGTATGCCAGCGCGGCGGAGCGCAGCAGGTCGAAGCCGACGCGCGTGATGCCGGTCTTGAGGTCGGTGATCTGCCGGCGCGTGGGATTGAGCGCGGCGGAGTTCGCCATCTGCAGGATGCGCCCGACGAGCACGGGCTCGTAGTTGATCACGGGGATGAGCTGCGGGATGCCGACGTCAGGGTCGCTCAGCATCTGCTGCACGCGTGTCACGATCTGCGGCACACCGGGCAGGGCCACGGTGCTGTCCGGCCGGATCGACGCCAGGTCCTTCTCGAGCGCCGCGGCGTCGTGCGCGACGATGTTTTCGATGGTGGTCGTCCCTAACGCCATGGCGGGCATGATTTCCTATCCTCCGAGCGCGCTCTTGAGTGCCGCGATCTCCTCCGCGGACTCGTCGAGCACGGAATGACAATCGCGCACCGGCAGTTGCATGCGCTTCAGGGCCTTCATCAAGGTGTCGTCGGGCACGTTCATTTCCGTGCCGCTGCGGTTGTGGTCGAGCAGCACGGCGAGCGACAGCACGTCGGTGAGCGTCACCGGGCCGCGCGCCTCGCGATCAATGTCCTCGTAACTGCCGACGGCGTCGACGATCTCGTCGGCGACCTTCCAGTTCTCGAGCAGCGCCTTGGCGACGTTCGCGTGCCAGTCGCGCACGATGGAATTGAAGGTCAGCGGATCGGCGGTCAGCGTCGGGTACTTGCTGGCGCGCGTCAGGATGTAGATGCGGCCGACGTTGTGCATCAGCCCGGCGAGCAACGCGGTGTCGCCGTTGAGCGATGAAAAACGTCGCGCGATCACGTGGCACAGCGCGGCGGTCTGCACGCTGTTCTTCCACAGCGCGTCGAGCTGTCCCTCGAGATGCCGGTACTCGCTCGCCTTGCGCAGCTGCTCGACGGCGAAGCTGAGCGCGGCGGAGCGCACGATGTTGAATCCGACGCGCGCCACGGCGGTCGGCAGGTCGGCGATCTTGCGGCCGGAGGTGTTCAGCGCCACGGAGTTCGCCATGGTCAGCAGGCGCCCGGCCAGCATGGGTTCCGAACCGATGACGCGCACCACGGTGTCGTTGGTGACGTTGTCGTCGGACAGGGTCTGCTGCAGGCGGATCACGATGTCCGGGACGGACGGCAATTCCACCTGGCCCTGCGACAGTTCGGTCGCCAGGCCCTTGACGAAGGAGAATACGACGGTGTTCGGCAGCGCTCGCGCCTCCACCGTGGACGTGACTGATGTTGCTTCCGCGCTCATGCGCCCAATGCCTGTCTCAATGATGTGATGGCTGCCTGCGAATCCGCGAGCGCACCCGCGCACAGATCCGCGTCGATTTTCATGCGCCGCGCCGCCGGCGTGCCGAGGAACAGCATGTCCTGGGCGTGCGGATCCGGCGGCAGCGCGGTCATCGCGGCCGCCACGCACAACACGTCGGTCAGGTCGGTCGCGCCCTCGTGTTCGCGTTCGACGTTGTCGCTGGCGGCGACCGCGTCGATGATCTCGTCCGACAGTTCCCAATTGCGCAGGATGGCCTGCGCCAGCCGGCCATGCCATTCGGCCACGAGTCGCTGGTAGGTCGCGACGTCGGCCAGCAGCCGGGGGAACCTGACCGCACGGGTCAGTAGATAGAGCTTGCCGACACTCTGCAGCAGGCCCGCGAGCAGCGCGGTGTCGGCGTTCACCTGCGTGAAGCGCCGCGCCACGAGGTGGCAGATGGCGGCGTTGTGCACCGACTGCTGCCAGAGGTCGGCGAGCGGCTCGTGCACGGCCTTGTAGGCCTCGGCGCGCCGCAGCTGCGACATCGCGAAGGCAATGGCGGCGCTGCGCGCCATGTTGAAGCCGATGCGCGACACGGCGGTGCGCAGGTCGGTGATGCGGCGGCCGTTCGCATTCAACGCCGCGGAGTTGGCGAGCTGCAGCAGGCGCGCGGCCAGCGCCGGCTCGGCGCTGACGATCTTGACCACCTGGTCGACGTCCACTTCCTCGTTGGTGAGCGCACGGCGCACGCGTGTGGCCACGTCGGGAAAGCTCGGCAGGTCGATCTTCTCGCCGGCCAGCTCCACGGTCAGCGCTTCGGACAGGTGTGCGATGTCCGAGTGGTGCGCGCTACCGGCACCCAGCGTCTGAACGGGCAATGCGACGAGATTGAAGCTCACTCTTTGTTTATCGGTCGCCCGCGGCGTCTATTTAACCCGGCAAGCATTGGCCGGACATATGTCAAAGACGCGGCTGATCGCCCAGCGCAGCGCGCAGCGCGGCGATCTCCGCGGCCGAGGATTCGAGCACCGCGGCGAGGTGGGCGGCATCGAGGCGCAGGCGCTTGAACGGCGCCGTGCCCAGGAACTCCGCGGTCGCCACGTCCGTCTCGTCGCGCACGCCCGCCAGGTAGTGCCCGGCGAGAAGCACGTCACTCAGGGTTGCCCTGCCCGCCCGCTGCGCGTGGGCCTGCTCGAAATCGCAGGCCGCCGCGATGATGTCCTCGTCCAGGTCCCAGCGCGCGAGCAGCGCGCGGCCCGCCCGCGCATGCCAGTCGCGTTCGATTTCGTCGTACATCGCGCCGCCGCACAACACCGGCCAGGCACCGAGGCGCGTCAGCACGAACAGCCTGCCGATGGCGTGCAGCATGCCGGCGAGCAGCGCCTGGTCGGCATCCTCGCGGCGCGCGTGGCGCGCGATGGCGTGGCTCACGGCGGCGAGTCGCGCGCTGCTTTCCCAGATCTCGCGGAAGCGCGCCTCGAGTCCGCGCCAGCTGGTGGCGCGGCGCATCTGCGACATGGCGAATGCGATGGTCGCGCTGCGTGCCAAGTTGAAACCGAGGCGCGTGATCGCAGTACGCAGCGTGGTCACGCGCTGCATGCCGGGATTCTGCGCGACCGAGTTCGCGAGCTGCAGCAGTCGCACGGCGAGCGAGGGCTCGGCGCTCACGATGCGCACCACTTCGTCGACCGCGATGTCCTCCTGGCTCAGCGCCCGCCGCACGCGCAGTGCCACTTCCGGGAAGCTCGGCAGCTCGGGCGCCTCGCCCGCCAGTTCCAGGGCCATGCGCCGCGTGAACTCGGCGAGCTCCGGTGCGACCGGCTGGCCGGCGTGGCGGGGGTCGAGCGTCGCCATCAGAACAACTCGATCTCGCCCTCGGTGCGCTGGTCGAGCTGCGCGAGGTATTGCCGCTCTCGCGCCACCAGCGCCTCGTCGCGGTCCACGTGGATCTTGCGCACGCGCAGCCGGCCGCTCTGCGGGAAATACACGACGCGGCGCGCGTGCACGTCGCCGAGGTCCTCGTTCAGCACACGGAAGCCCTCGTCGCGCACGTACTGGCGCACGAAGTCGATGTTGCGCGCGCCGATGTCGTTGCTCATCTCAGTCAGCACGCGCCCGCCGCCGACGAGCTTGATCTCCAGGTCTTCGCGGCGGCCGCCCTGCTTCAGGATGTCGTTGATGAGCCGCTCCATGGCGACGTTGCCGTAGCGCGTCGCCGCGCTCACGGCGCCGCCCCAGGCACTCTCGCCGCGCGAGCCGTCGAGCGGCAGCATGAAGTGGTTCATGCCGCCGATCTGCAGGCGTGCGTCGCGGATGCAGGCCGAGACGCAGGAGCCGAGCACCGTGCAGATCACCTCCGCGTGGCGGGTCACGTAGTACTCGCCGGGCAGCAGCCGCGCGGAATAGCACGCGTGCTCCTGGTCCCAGTAGCGTGTCACGTGCTCGAACTGCGGCAGCGCCGGCAACGGCGGCGTGTTGTCCGGCGCCAGGCGGCCGAGCCGCAGGCGCGTGGAGGTCTTGCCGCTGGGTTCGTCCATGCAGCCGCGCTCAGAACAGCTCGACGCTGCCGCGCAGCGCTTCGTGTTCGCTGTCAGCCGTCGCGGGCGGTGCGCCGGGCAGCGAGCCGACCAGCGCATCGAACAGCCGGCGCTCGTCTTCCATCGTGTAGCGCGCGCGGATCGCGGCGAGCAGCGTCGCGATGTCCGGCGTCACGGGCGCGGCGAGCGCATCGTGCAGGTCGCCCAGTGCATCGCGCACGTGCTGGATGCGCTGTGCGAGCTGGTCGTGGAACTGCATCGCGAACAGCGCGCGCTGCGCTTCCGCGGTCACGCGCACTCCCTGCGCGGCCACGGCCGGGTCCTGGTGCGCGCACATTTCCGCGCCGAGCCTCGCGAATGCGGCGACCGAGGTCGCCAGCCGCTCGACCTGCGAATTCGTGGTCTGCAGCGCCACTTCGAGCTGCGTGGTGGCGAGCTCGAGCAGCGGCGGCAGCGGGATGGAGGCAGGTCCGCTCATTTGCCGCCGAACAGCCGGGTCAGGGTCGCCAGCAGCTGCGCCGGGTTGAACGGCTTGACGATCCAGCCGGTCGCGCCGGCGAGCTTGCCCTCCTGCTTCTTCTCGTGGCTGGACTCGGTGGTCAGCAGCAGCAACGGCGTGAGCCGGTAGCCCGGCAGCGCGCGCAGTTCCTGGACCAGCCGGATACCGTCCATGCGCGGCATGTTCACATCCGAGATCACGAGATCCACGAGGTTGCCGCGCGCGAACTCCAGCGCTTCCTGGCCATCGGCCGCTTCCACCACGCCGTATCCGGCCGATTGCAACGTCGCGCGCACCATCTGGCGCATCGAGGTCGAATCGTCGACGGTCAAGATCGTTCTCACGCTGTTCTCCCCACCGGCTGTGCGCCGGCGTTCTCGATCAATCGCATCACGGTCGCGGCCACCTGGTCGAGCGGCACGACTTCATCGACGGCGCCGAGTTTCACCGCCGCGCCGGGCATGCCCCACACCACGCTCGTGGCTTCGTCCTGCGCGACCGTGGCCGCGCCGGCGTCGTGCATTTCCTGGAGACCGCGCGCGCCGTCGTCGCCCATGCCGGTGAGGA
>DASTHJ010000347.1:0-33889 GCA_035718265.1 Steroidobacteraceae bacterium
CGCCTTTTCGTCTATCCTCCCCGGCCATGCCATCCCTGCGACACGCAGCCATCACCGGCTGGGGCAAGTGCATGCCGCCCGCGGTGCTCAGCAACGCGGACCTCGCCACCTTCCTCGACACCAGCGACGAGTGGATCTTCACGCGCACCGGCATTCGCGAGCGGCGCATTTCGCACGTGCCCCTCGGCGAGCTCTCGTATGTCGCGGCCGCGCGCGCCCTGGCTTGCGCCGGTATCGAAGGCCGGCAGATCGAGCTCATCGTGGTGGGCACCACCAGTTACGACGACCAGGTGCCGAACGTGGCCTCCGGGATCCAGCGCCGCATCGGCGCGGAAGGCTGCGCGGCCATGGACGTGAACACCGCCTGCACCAGCTTCCTGTACTCGTTGTCCACGGCCACCGCGATGATCCGCACCGGCGTGGTGAACAACGCACTCGTGATCGGCTCGGAGATCATCTCGCCGTTCATGGACTGGTCGGATCGCAACGTGGCCGTGCTGTTCGGCGATGGCGCGGCTGCCGTGGTGCTGCAGGCCACCGACCGCGAGGAAGGTTTGCTGGCCGAGCGCCTCGGCTGCTACGGCGAATCGCGCGAGATCCTGCGCGTGCACGGCATGGGCGCGGGCTACGCGCACCAGGGCCGCATCCTCGGCCAGACCGAGTGGCAGTTCGAGGGCCAGGAGATCTTCAAGAAAGCCGTGCACGGCATGAGCCTGGCCTGCGACGAGGCGCTGAAGAAGCTCGGCAAGACGGCCGGCGACGTGGACCTGGTCGTGCCCCACCAGGCCAACCTGCGCATCATCGAGGCCGTGGCCAAGCGGGCCGGCGTGCCGATGGAGCGCGTGTTCACCAACGTGCATCGCTACGGGAACATGTCGGCGGCCACGGTGCCGGTGGCGCTGTGCGAGGCGCTCGAGGAAGGACGCGTGCAGCCGCATTCGCTGCTGCTCCTGCCCTCGTTCGGCGGCGGCCTAACGTTCACCGGCCACGTGGTGAGATGGGGCGAGCGCGTGACGCCGCTCGGGACGAGCGAGGTCGGACTGCCACCCAACCACAAGACCGCGCTGGAGCTGGTCAACGAATACCGCAAGATAAAGTCGCTGCGGGTAGTGGCACGGTGAAATGGACAGGCTGCCGAAGATCCCACATCCAGACCGCATACGCCTCAATCAGCTTTCGCGAGCGCGACTGGGTCGCGACACCGTTCTTGCAATACTGGCGGGATCCTCGACAGCGGTGTCGTTCGACTGGCTGCGGGATCATGGGTACTTCTGGCTGTCGTTCGGCGCGCCCGCGCTGCTGATCGTCGTCGGCGTGCTCTACTGGCGCGCACTGCCGGGCGCCTGGTGGCGGCAGTTCGCCATCGATGACGCGCGTGCCGACGAGCTCGCGACGAATTTCGGTGAGGAGTTCGAAGTACGCGGAGAACTAGCCTGGGGCTGGCCGGTCATCTTCACATTGCTGCTGCTGTTTTTTTCCACGTTTGCGTGGGGCACGGACTTCACGCTCAATCCCGCGACCGGAGTGGCCGCCGGCCTGTTCGCCGTCACCATCGCCGCATGGTGGTTCGCCATCCAACGGCATGGCGTGCGTGCACGATTCATGTCGGGGGGACTGGATATCCAGGGCACGTACATTCCCTGGCGGAGCGTGGTCTCCATCAATGCGGATATCCCACCGCTGCAGTTCCGCCTGCGCGGCATGCCACGCCTGGCGCGGCTATCCCTTCATCTGATGGAACCCGTGTCGACCCTGGGTTTTCGCACCGGCCTGGTCTCGGGAGTATCCCTCGACCATACGCAACGGGTGATCTTCATCTCTCTGCAGCGCACCGCGGAGTCGCCCGCCGTCATCTTCCAGCTGGCGACGGCTCTCTGGGAAAGAGCCCGTTGACAAGGCGGACGGGCGATCTGCTCAGTCGAAGTCGATGATCACCTTGCCGCGCGCGTGTCCTTCCTCGACATACGCCACGGCGGACGGCGTCTCCGCAAGTGGATAGCGCCGGTCGATGACCGGCTTCAGCCGGCCGGAAGCCATGAGCGTCGCCAGGTACTCCAGGTCCCGGGCATCCAGCTCCGCGATGAAGAACTTGAACCGCCGTTCGGCGAACCGGCCCCAGGTCGCGATCTTGATCGGCACACTCAATGCACCGACCCACGGATCCCGGCCCGCGCCGCCCACGACCACCGCGATGCCGCCGGGCGCGAGCACCCGCTGCAGGTCGCGCAGGTCGCGATTGCCGACCGTGTCGACGATGAGGTCATAGCGCGCCGGGTCCGCGACGAAGTCCACGTGCTTGTAGTCGAGCACGCGGTCCGCGCCAAGCGAGGCCACGAGATCCACGTTGCGCGTGCTGCAGACTCCGGTGACCTCGGCACCCATGGCCTTGGCGATCTGCACGGCAAACGTTCCCACGCCACCCGAGGCGCCATTGACCAGCACCTTTTCACCGGCCTTCAGGCGCCCCTGATCGCGCAAGGCCTGTAGCGCCGTGCTCGCCGCGACCGGCAGCGCAGCGGCCTCTTCGTGGCTGGCGCCCGCAGGCTTGCGCGCGATTGCCCCGTCCTGCCGCACGCGGATGTATTCGGCGAACGCGCCACGCGCGCCGCCGAACACCTCGTCGCCCGGCTCGAAGCGAGTCACCGCCTTGCCGACCGCCTCGACGGTGCCGGAGAAATCGACCCCCATGCGCGGGTCTTTCGGAGTGCCCAGGCCCACCTGCATGCGCATGACATAGGGTTCACCGCGCATGTAGTGCCAGTCGAGCGGATTGACGGCGGCGGCCTTCACCCGCACGAGCAGCATGTCGTCTTCGAGGGCGGGCCGCGCGACACGCTCGAGGCGCAGGGCGTTCGAGGGTCCGTAGCACCGGGAGTGGATCGCCTGCATCAGATCGTGGCCGTTCGCCTCCACGAGCGGTGGGCAGGCCGATTCGTGGCTGATCAGGAATGCAAATGCACCGCCGGCCAGCACGAGCACCGCCAGTATCCAGCGGCCCCAGCGAATGCGCTTGCGGATGCGTGACTTCGCCACGCAGGAATGTTAGCGCCTAATGACAAAGCCCGCCTTGCGGCGGGCTTTGGGACCTGTGCATCGACAGTCTGGCTAGGCTTTCTTCTTTGCCTTGGCGGCTCTTGCTTTCTTCTTTGCTGGATCCTTGGGGCGGGTCTTGCCAAACGAACCCGCATACAACTTGCCGCGCCGCGTGCGGCGGTCGCCCTTACCCATTCGCTTCTTCCTTGTTCTGCGAGATCCACAGCAACGCGGCTTCGATGTCCGACAGCTGCGCGGCTGTCATGCCCGGGATGCGGCCACCACCGGCTTCCTGTTTGACGCGCGCAAGCTCGGCGGACGAGACCGTGCTTACCCAGGTGAGCCCACGGCGCACCTTGCTGGTGAATTTCTGGGATTTTTCTTCGGTCATGGAGACTCCTGAATCAGCCGAATCCTCATTTCGGCCCGAAACATAGCGCCTCTAACGATATCGCGCCAGAACTTTCGCCAAGACCGCCGATCCCGGCGACAAGCGCCCATGGGGAATCTGATTGAGCGGAATAGCCGGTGTCTCATTGACATCGTGAAACTCCTTGCCATCGGTATCCACGTACAGGAGCCCCGTCAGGAATTCACCTTTTTTCAACCGTTCCTGGATGGCGGAGGTCGCCCGGCTGCGATCGGTGGGGTCATAGCTGGAATCCAGCTTGCGCAGCAGGATCCGGCTGCCGTCGTGCAGCACCACCGGCAGTGCATCGCCCGGCGCGTACTCGGCGGAAATCTCCTTCTGGAAGGGCACGAAGTCGGCATGCACCGCCTCGTCGTAGTGTTCGCGCGTGTATTGATAGCTCTTGGTCGATCCCTCGTGATCGTTGAAGGTTACGCAGGGTGAAAGCACGTCGATCAGCGCGAACCCCTTGTGCGTCATCGCGGCCTGGATCAGCGGCACGAGCTGTTGCTTGTCGCCGGAGAAGCTGCGCGCCACGAACGTGGCGCCGAGCGTCAGCGCCAGCAACACCGGATCGATGGGCGGCTGTTGGTTGACCTCGCCCTTCTTGGCGCGCGTGCCGACGTCGGCCGACGCCGAGAACTGGCCCTTGGTGAGCCCGTACACGCCGTTGTTCTCGATGATGTACGTCATGTTCAGGTTGCGCCGGATCGCGTGGCAGAACTGTCCGAGGCCGATCGACAGCGTGTCGCCGTCGCCCGAGACACCGACGTACGTGAGGTTGCGGTTCGCGGCGTTCGCGCCCATGGCAATCGACGGCATGCGGCCGTGCACCGAGTTGAAGCCGTGCCCGCCGCTGACGAAATAGGCGGTGGTCTTCGACGAGCAGCCGATGCCGGACAGCTTCACCATGTTCTGCGGCTCGATCCCCAGGCCCCAGGTCGCCTCGATGATGGCCGCGGTGATCGAGTCATGGCCACACCCGGCGCACAGCGTCGAGAGTCCGCCCTCGTAGTCCCGGCGCGTGAGTCCCAGGGAGTTCTTCGGCAGCGAAGGATGGTGGACCTTCGGCTTGGGCAGAAAGGTCATACGGCAGCTCCTGAAGCCTTGGCGGCCGGCGCAGGCACGACCTCGGGCTTGCGGGTCTTGGGCTCCACCTCGGCCAGCACACCCTTGACGATGAATTCCGAGGAGATCGGCAGGCCGCTGTAGTGCAGCAGCGAGCGCAGCTTGTGCTTCTCGACGCGTGTCTCGAGCGTCAACAGCGCGCGCATCTGCGCGTCGCGATTCTGATCTATCACGAAGATCAGCTTGTGCGCCTCGAGGAATTTCTCCACGTCCTCGCCGAACGGGAATGCGCGCAGGCGCATGTAGTTGGTGGTCAGGCCGTGCGCCGCGAGGATGTCGCGCGCCTCGCGCACCGCGCCGTCCGAGCTGCCGTAGGCCACGAGCGCGATGTCGATCTGCGGGTCGTGCTCGATCGCCGCGCGCGGCACCAGGCGCTTGGCGGTGCTGAACTTGCGCGCCAGCCGGTCGAGCACGATCTGGTACTCGGCCGAATCCTCGGTATAGCCGCCATACTGATTGTGGCCCGAGCCGCGCGTGAAGTACGCGCCCTTGGGATGCACGCCCGGCAGCGTGCGATACGGAATCCCGTCGCCATCCACGTCCAGGAAGCGATGGAACTTCTCGAGCTTGAGTATTTCGTCCTTCGACAGCACCTTGCCGCGATCGGGAACGTAGCTGTCGTCCCATTTCAGGTCGGGACACATCCAGTCGTTCATGCCGATGTCGAGGTCGCTGAGCACCATGACGGGCGTCTGCAGCCGCTCGGCCAGATCGAACGCATCGCGCGCGAAATAGAAGCACTCCTCCGGATCGCGCGGATACAGGCACACGTGCCGGGTGTCGCCGTGCGAGGCATAGGCCGCCGCCATGATGTCGCACTGCTGCGTGCGCGTCGGCATGCCGGTGGATGGGCCGACGCGCTGGATGTCGAACAGCACTGCGGGCACTTCGGCGTAGTAGGCCAGGCCGAGGAATTCGTTCATCAGCGAGACGCCCGGTCCACTCGTGGCCGTGAACGCGCGCGCGCCGTTCCACGAGGCGCCGAGCACCATGCCGATGGCGGCGAGCTCGTCCTCGGCCTGGATGAAGGCGAAGTTCTTCCTGCCGGTCTCGGGGTCGATGCGCAGCTTGTCGGCGAAGCTCTTGAATGCATCCATCAGCGAGGTGGACGGCGTGATCGGGTACCACGCGCCCACCGTGGCGCCGGCGAACACGCAGCCGAGCGCCGCCGCGGTATTGCCGTCGATCATGATGTGGCCGGCGGTCTTGTCGAGCTTCGCGACTTTGAGCGGCAGCGGGCACTCGAAATTCGTCTTCGTATAGTCGTAGCCGAGCTGGATGGCCTTCATGTTGGCGTCGACCAGCTGCGGCTTCTTCGCATAGGTCTCGGCGAGCAGCTGGCGGATCTTCTCGACGTCCAGGTCGAGCAGCGCGGCGAGCGCGCCCGCATAGCAGATGTTCTTCATGAGGATGCGCGTGCGCACCCCGTTGAAGTTCTCGTTGCAGAGCTTCGCCAGCGGCACGCCCAGCACCGTGATGTCGTCTCGCGCCAGCAATGCCGGTCGCGGCCAGGTGCTGTCGTAGATCAGGTAGCCGCCCGAGGCCACTTCGCGCACGTCGCGCGCGTAGGTCTCGGCGTTCATGGCGACCATCACGTCGATCTTGCCGGAGCGCGCGACGTAGGCGTCGCGGGTCACGCGGATTTCGTACCAGGTGGGCAGGCCCTGGATGTTGGACGGGAAGTAATTCTTGCCCATGACCGGGATGCCGCTGCGGAAAATGGACTTCATCAGCAGCGAATTCGCGCTGGCCGAACCAGTGCCGTTCACCGTCGCGATCTTGATCGCGAAGTCGTTGGTGCGTGTCATGGGAATCTTCTAGGCGCTCTTGGGCATCTTCGCCGCATTTGCGGCCGCTTCATCCTCGGCATGTGGCCATTTCACGAAGGATTTCTGCATGTCCCAGGCCGCCGTCGGGCAGCGCTCGGCACACAGTCCGCAGTGCACGCACAGGTCCTCGTCCTTGACCATGACGCGGCCGGTGTGTTTCAGCGGCGCCGAAACGTACAAGGCCTGCGTGAGGTTCTTCGCGGGCGCCTTGAGGCGCGTGCGCAGGTCGGCTTCCTCGCCGTTGTGCGTGATGGTGAGGCAGTCCACCGGGCAGATGTCGATGCAGGCGTCGCACTCGATGCACAGCTTCGTCTCGAACACCGTCTGCACGTCGCAGTTGAGGCAGCGCTGCACTTCCTTTTCGATCTGCTCGGCGGTGAAGCCCAGCTCCACCTCGATGTTGAGCTTCTTGAAGCGTTCCTTGAGCGAGACGTGCGGCATCAGGCGCCGCTCGGCGGGGTTGTAATCGTTGGCGTAGGCCCACTCGTGCATGCCCATCTTGCGCGACTGCAGGTTCACGCCCGGCTGCAGCCGCTCCGCCGTGCTCTTGCCGTTGCAGAAGTTGTGGATGGAAATCGCGGCCTGGTGGCCATGCTCCACGGCCCAGATGATGTTCTTCGGCCCGAAGGCCGCATCCCCGCCGAAGAACACGCCGGCGCGCGTCGACTCGAAGGTCTTCGCGTCCACCCTGGGCACGTCCCACTTGTCGAACTCGATGCCGAGATCGCGCTCGATCCACGGGAAGGCGTTCTCCTGGCCGATGGCGAGGATCACGTCGTCGGCTGCGTGGAATTCCTCGCCGGTGACGCGCTCGGCGGTGATGCGGCCGCGCGCGTCGATGTCGTACTCCATGACATCGAAGGTCATGCCCTTCAACCTGCCGTTCTCGACGACGAAGGCCTTCGGCGAACGGTTGATGATGATCTGGACGTGCTCTTCCTCGGCGTCCTCGAGCTCCCATTCCGACGCCTTGAAGAACTGGCGCGGCTTACGCGCCATGACCTTCACCTCCTCGGCGCCGAGGCGCAGCGACGTGCGGCAGCAATCCATGGCGGTGTTGCCCACGCCGATGATCAACACCTTCCGGCCGATGGACTTCACGTGCTCGAAGGCCACGGACTCGAGCCAGGTGATGCCGATGTGGATGTTGGCGTCGCCTTCGGCGCGGCCCGGTAGCTTCAGCTCCTTGCCCTTGGGCGCGCCGGCACCCACGAACACCGCGTCGAAGCCGCCCTTGTCCAGCAGCTCGCGCATCGAGCGGATCGGGTGATTGAGCTTGAGGTCGACACCCATGTCGACGATGTAGTCGATCTCCTCGTTGAGCACCTCGGCCGGCAGGCGGAACGAAGGAATGTTGGTGCGCATCAGCCCGCCGGGCACGCCGTATTGCTCGAAGATGGTGACCGAGTAGCCGAGCGGCATCAGGTCGTTGGCGACGGTCAGCGACGCGCAGCCTGCGCCGATCAACGCGACCTTCTTGCCATTCTTGAGCTTGGGGATTTTCGGCAGGCGCGCGCGGATGTCCTCGTCCCGGTGGTCCGCCGCGACGCGCTTCAGACGGCAGATGGCGACGGGCTTTTCCTCGACGCGACCCCGGCGGCAGGCCGGCTCACAGGGACGGTCACAGACCCGCCCGAGGATTCCCGGGAAGACGTTCGAGTGACGGTTCACCATGTAGGCGTCGGTGAAACGCCCCTGCGCGATGAGTCGAATGTATTCGGGAACATCGGTATGGGCCGGGCAGGCCCATTGGCAATCCACGACCTTGTGGAAATAGTCGGGTTGCGAAGTGTCCGTCGGTTGCATATCCCCCCGGATAAGGCGCCGGAAGTTCCCGCCGGCAATGCCCCGAGTATAGGCTTCGCGGGACGACCATGCCGACTTCCCACCAGATCCAGGCCGTTGAAATCAGGCTGCAGACCCGCTCGCGCGTCCTGGAGGTCGCGTTCGAGGACGGCGCGCGCTTCCGGCTGCCTTTCGAGTACCTGCGCGTGCATTCCCCGTCTGCTGAAGTAAAGGGACACGGCCCCGGCCAGGAGGTTCTGGTGACCGGCAAACAGGACGTCGGAATTCGCGCCGTGGAGCCCGTAGGCCAGTACGCCGTGAAGCTGGTGTTCGACGACGGCCACGATTCGGGCCTGTATTCGTGGAAATACCTGCGCGAGCTCGGCGAGAACCAGGCCGAGAACTGGCGCAGGTACCTGGCCAGGCTGAAGGGCGCCCGGTAGCCGATGGCGCCGGACCGATTGCATAAAAAAGGCCGGCGGCCTGAAGACTGCCGGCCCCTGCAAGACCCCCGCTCGAATAGTTGGGCTTTGTAGCGAAAGCAGTCATGAAAAGCCAGCGCTTTCTCATCGGGCTGCGCCGCGCGTCTATACTGGCCGGCCTGTGACTGCCGGGAACAAAAACGAGACCGATTTCGGCTACGAGCGCGTGCCGTGGAGCGAGAAGCAGCGCAAGGTACGCGGCGTCTTCGATTCGGTCGCGTCCAACTACGACCTGATGAACGACCTGATGTCGGGCGGCGCGCATCGGCTGTGGAAGGAGTTCACGCTGTCGCTGACCGGGCTGCACGCGGGACAGCGCGCGCTCGACGTCGCCGGCGGCACCGGTGACCTGACCAGCGGGCTCGCCAGGCAGGTGGGCAAGTCCGGCATCGTGATCCTCTCGGACATCAACGCCGCCATGCTGAACGAGGGCCGCGACCGCATGCTCGACGCCGGCCTGGTCGGCAACGTCGACTGCGTGCTGGCCAACGCCGAGAAGCTGCCATTCGGGGATGCGCAGTTCGATTGCGTGACCATCGGTTTCGGCCTGCGCAACGTCACCGACAAATCTGCCGCGCTCGCCGACATGCGGCGCGTGCTGAAACCCGGCGGCCAGCTGCTGGTGCTGGAGTTCTCGCACCCGGTGCTGCCCTTGCTCAAGCCGCTGTACGACCTGTATTCCTTCCGCGTGCTGCCGCTGCTCGGCAAGCTCGTGGCGAAGGACGAACACAGCTACCGCTATCTGGCCGAATCGATCCGCATGCATCCGGACCAGGAGACGCTGCTCGGGATGATGCGGGACGCGGGGCTGGAAGACTGCCGGTATCACAATCTCAGCGGCGGGATTGTTGCCGTTCACCGGGGATACAAGTACCAATGATCATCGGATACCTCTTGCTGCTCGCGAGCGTGGTCTTCTGGCCGATTTTCATCGTCGCGCTGGCCTTCCTGCGTTTTTCCGCCGTGCGCGCATTCGTCCTCGCGGGCACGTTCACCCTGGGCGCTGTCGTCGGCGCGGCGCTGAGCCTCGCGGCCGCGGTCCCGCTCATCCCGCGCGAGGTGGGCGGCGATGCGCACGACTACTACGTGTTCGCCTTCGTTTCGCTGGGCGCCGTCGGCGGCGGCGTGCTGGCGGCGTTCCTGCTGGGAAAGCTCTCGGGCCAGTCACTGTGGCGGCGTCCCTGATCGCGACGACCCGTGCTGACCCAGGCCATCGAGAACCTGCTGAACCGCAATCTGCCGCGCAGTCCGCGCGCGCAGCAGCTGTGCGAATCGCTGAAGGGCAAGTCCGTGCGCGTCGAGGCGCACGGCCTGGGTTGGCGCCTGGATTGCGAGTCGCTCGGCACCTCTCTGCGGCTGACGCGCTCGCAACCGGCGGACCACACACCCGACGCGGAGATCTCGGGCAGCCTGCTGAGCCTGGCGGCGCTGGCCGGCCCGGATCCGCAGCAGGTGATCCAGCGCGGCGACGTCAGCATCCGCGGTGACGCCGAGCTGGCGCAGGATTTCCGCGAGCTCGCCATGCTGCTCAAACCGGACGTCGAGGAAGAGCTCGCGAAACTGGTCGGCGATACGCCGGCGCACCAGGCGCTGCGCCTGGTGCGTTCCGTGACCGGGTTCGGGCGGCGCGCCGTGCGTACCGGCGTGCGCAACGCGGCCGAATACCTGGCGCACGAGCGCGGCGACCTGGTGCCGCGCGCCGAGGCCGAGGATTTCTACCGCGAGGTGGAACGCCTGCGCGAGGACCTCGATCGGCTCGACGCGCGCGCGCGCCTCATCGAGCAGGCGGACGCAGCGCTGCAGGACCAGAGATAGCGCCGATGAAGCTGCGCGTCATCGCCCGACTCATCGAGATCCAGCGCGTGCTGGTGCGGCACGGGCTGGATGAATTCGTGCGCGCCACGCACCTGTACCGCCCGCTGCGGTTCGTGTTCATGCTCAGTCCCTGGACTTGGGCGGTGCGCACGCGCGACGCGCCGCGCGCAGTGCGGCTGCGCGAAGCGCTGGAAGAACTCGGACCCATTTTCGTGAAGTTCGGCCAGGCGCTGTCCACGCGGCGCGACCTGCTGCCGGCGGACATCGCCGAGGAACTCGCCAAGCTGCAGGACCGCGTGCCACCGTTCGACGGCAAGGTCGCGCGCGGCATCATCGAGGACGCCTACGGCCGCTCGGTCGAGCAGGTGTTCTCGAGCTTCGACGAAACGCCGCTCGCGGCCGCCTCCATCGCACAGGTGCACGCAGCGGAGCTGCGGCCCGAGGTCACGCTGAACGGCGCGCGGACGCGCGAGGTGGTCGTCAAGGTGCTGCGCCCCGGCATGCACGCGGTCATCGAACGCGATCTCGAGGTGCTGCACGCGCTGGCCGCGTTCGCCGACCACAACTGGGAAGGCAGCCGCCGGCTCAAGTCTGTGGAGATCGTGCGCGAGTACGAGAAGACCATCCTTGACGAGCTTGACCTGATGCGCGAAGCCGCCAATGCCTCGCAGCTGCGCCGCAACTGGGAAACCTCGACTCTTCTATATGTGCCCGCCGTGCACTTCGACTTCTGTCGCCCGGAAGTGCTGGTGCTGGAGCGCATTCGCGGCGTACAGATCTCGAACATGACGCGGCTGCGCGAAGCCGGTACCGACATCCGGCGGCTCGCCGAGAACGGCGTGGAAATCTTCTTCACGCAGGTGTTCAGGCACAACTTCTTCCACGCGGACATGCATCCGGGGAACATCTTCGTGCTGATCGACAACCCGTCGCAGCCGAAGTACGCGGCCGTCGATTTCGGCATCGTCGGCACGCTGGATCCCCGTGACCAGTACTACCTGGCGCAGAATTTTCTCGCGGTGTTCGACCGCGACTACCGCAAGGTGGCGGTGCTGCACCTGGAATCCGGCTGGGTGCCCGAAGGGTCGCGCATCGACGAGATGGAATCGGCGATCCGCACGGTCTGCGAGCCCATCTTCAACAAGCCGCTGAAGGAGATCTCGTTCGGCACCGTGCTGCTGCGACTGTTCGAGATCTCGCGGCGATTCAACGTCGAGATCCAGCCGCAGTTGATCCTGTTGCAGAAGACCCTGCTCAACGTCGAGGGGCTGGGGCGGGATCTGTACCCCGACCTCGACGTGTTCAAGATCGCCGGGCCCATCATGCGCGACTGGCAGCGCGAGAAGATGAGCGGCCGCACTCTCCTCGAGAATGCCCGCACGCAGATCCCGGATCTCATCGCCGGCCTGCAAACGCTGGCGCCGATGCTGCGCTCGGCTGTGCAGCGCGCGCAGGACGGAAGGCTGCGGCTCGCGGTGGAGGCGCCGGAGATCAATGCGCTGCGCAACGAGATCAAGAGCACCAACCGGCGTCGCGACCGCGTCAGCATCGCGGCCGTCGTGTTGTTGGGCGGCATCGTCTGGATCGCGCTGTCGCGCGAGCCTGCGTGGCTGGGACTGGCGCTGATCGGCGTCGGCGTGGTGGCGGGGATCGCGGCTATGCGGCGCTGATTCGTGGCTTCAGGCGCCGCCTGGCGGCTTGCGCCCGGCCAAGCTCCACATGATCGGCGACGGCATCGCGAATTCCTCCGTGTCGATCTTCGCGAGATCGGCCTCCAGTTGCTGCCGCGTCCGCGGGTATTGATGTCCGTGCACAGCACGTGCCCCGCGGGCCCGACGCGCGCCGCCAGCCAGCGCGCCACGCTGCCACCACCGCCGCCGACTTCCAGGCAATGCCAGCCGCTCGTGATACCCACGCGTTCCAGCGCGCGCTGCGAGGGCGCATCGAACAGGCGCGCCAGGATGTCCATGCGGGCGTCCGCCTTGGCGCCCGCATTGTCGAGTAGATAGCGGGATCCGGTCGGCATCTTCAGTCCTCCAGAAGCTCGGCCGCGGGCTCGGGCAGCCAACGACTCAGGCAGCGCACAGCCGGTGGCGATCACCGCCATCAGCGCCATCGCACGCGCCAGCTTTGCCGTGGGCGTCGCGCCGGGCATCACGCTGGACAGCAGCGGCGTGAGCAGCGCGGCGAACGGCGCGATGACACGCGCGCCGATGCCGATGGCGAAGCTTTCGCCCGTGCCGCGCAGGTGCAGCGGAAAGACCCGCGGCAGGCAATTTCCCCGGAAGCTGTATTGCGTGCCGACGATCGGGTGATCGCGAGCGCCGCGTACTTGATCGTCTCCGCGTCCTGCCTGAGCATCGGGCGCACGATGATGGCCTGCACGACCACCTCGTACATGTCGAAGGCGAACCCCACGCCGGCCGTGGCCAGGATCAGCCATTGCACGCCGGTGAGTGGCGCGGCGCGCGCGTTGAGTGTCGCTTCCATGTTGCCCAGAATGTCCAGAGCCGGGATTGGGATCCTTGCCGGCGATGGTCGTATATGAATTCAAACGCCGTCTCGACCCTGCGTGGCGAACCGCGCATCCGACGACGCTGACAGCATCATCGACGATCAGGGAGATTCCGGAATGAGTCTAACTAAATTGCGGCACTGCGGTCACCTGGATTAGCTTGGTCCGATGTTGCCGTCCGAAGGCACCGAATCCAGCCGGATGCTTGCGCGATTCGCAGCGTTCGTGACGCTGGTCGTCGCGGTCTTCGTGATGGCTGGTTGGCTGCTGCACATGGAGCAGCTCACCAACCTCGCGCCCGCCTGGCCGCGCATGGTGCGACTCTCCGCCGTGGCCTTCCTGTCGTCCGCCGCCTCGCTGTGGCTCGCGAGCAGCAGTGCGTCGAAGTCTTACCTGGCACCGGCCGCGCTCACCGCCGCGATCGGCCTGCTCGTGCTGGTGGCGCAGCTCGCGGACTGGGACGTGTACCTCGACCAGCTTTCGCTGGGCGCAATTCCCCTGTCGATCGACGGCACTTCGCCACCGCGCATGGCGCCCGCGACGGCACTGGCGTTCCTGGTGCTGGGGTTGTCGCTGATGTTCGCCGGCTCGCGCCGTTACCCGCGGCTGCATCAGGCCCTGGCGGTGACGGTGCTGCTGGCCGGCTGGGTGGGCGTGTCGCGCTTCGTGCTGGGCGGCGACGTGCCGTTCGCCTTCGTGGAAATGGCCGCGCACACCGCCGGACTGTTCCTGTTGTTGGGCGCCGGCGTGCTGTCCTTGCGCACCGATACCGGTCTCGCTGCGCTGCTGGTCAGCGATGGCGTCGGCGGCGCCATGGCCCGCCGCCTGCTGCCCGCGGCGGTGATCGCGCCGCTCGCCGTCGGGGCGCTGACCATCTACTACGAGCGCCGGGCCACCTTCGGCTTCGAATCGGCGATTGCCGTGTTCGCATTTCTCAGCATGGCGGTATTCGTGGCCTTCGTGTGGATCAACGCGGCGCGCGCCGATCGCGCCGACCGCCTGCGGCGTCGCGCCGAGCGCGCGCTGCGTCTTTCCGAGGAGCGCAACCAGCTCATCGTGGAAACGGCGCTCGACGCGGTCGTCACGATCGATGCGCAAGGCGCGGTGATCGGCTGGAACACCCAGGCGGAGAAGATGTTCGGCTGGACGCGCGCCGAAGCCACGGGTCGCGAGCTCGCCGACCTCGTGATCCCGGAGCGGCATCGGCAGGCGCATCGCCACGGGCTGCGCCGCTACCTCGAGACCGGCATGGCGCGCATGATCAACAAGCGGGTCGAGCTGGCGGCCCTGCATCGCACCGGCCACGAATTCCCGGTGGAGCTTGCCGTCACGCCGATCGGCTTCGGCGAGGAACTGGTATTCAGCGCGTTCATCCGCGACATCACCGGCAGGACGCGCGCCGAGGCGGCGCTGCGCGAGAGCGAGCAGCGCTTCCGCACCACGGCCAATGCCGCCCCGGTGCTGATCTGGATGAGCGGGCCCGACCGGCGCGGCACCTGGTTCAACCAGCGCTGGCTCGACTTCGTCGGCCGCACCATGGACCAGGAGCTCGGTGACGGCTGGTGCGACAACCTGCATCCGGCGGACTTCGATCGCGTGCTCGACACCTTTCACGCCGCGTTCGACGCCCATCGTCCCTACGAAATGGAGTACCGGCTGCAGCGCACGGACGGCGCCTGGCGCTGGCTGCTGGAACGCGGCACGCCGACCATCGGGCCGGGCGGCGAGTTCGAGGGTTACATCGGCACCTGCATCGACATCACCGAGCATCGCGAGACGGTGGAGGCGCTGCGCGAGAGCCGCGCGCGCTTCAAGACGCTGACCGAGTCGCTGCCGCAGATGATCTGGACCTGCACGCGCGACGGCCATTGCGACTACGTCTCGCGGCAGTGGCTGGACTACACCGGCCGCAGCGAATCGCAGCAGCTCGGACGCGGCTGGCTCGAGCAGGTGCATCCCGAGGATCGCGTCAAGGTCGAGATGCAATGGTCGCTGGTGGTCGGCAACGGCGACACGTTCGACATGAGCTTCCGGATCCGCCGCTTCGACGGTGTGTACCGCTGGTTCAAGGGGCGCGCCGTGCCGCTGCGCGACCCGGCCGGACGCATCCTCAAGTGGTTCGGCTCGAACACCGACATCGAGGATTTCGTGATTGCCAGCGACCGCGTGACCGTGCAGCTCGAGCGCATGCAGCTGCTCGAACGCATCACGCACGCCATCGGCACGCACCAGCAGGCGCGGCAGGTGTTCGACGTGGTGTTGCGCAGTCTCGAGGAGAGCCTCGGCATCGATTTCGGCTGCATCGCGCTCTACGACACCGAGCCCGCGCAGATCACGATTTCCCACGTCGGCCCGGCGAGCGCGCGGCTCGGCGCGGGCCTCGGCATCACGCAGAACGCGCGCCTGGCGGTGGACGCCGAGGCGCTCGCGCGTTGCGTACGCGGCGAGCTGGTGTATCTCGAAGAGCTGGAAGAGGCGGTGCATTCGCCGTTCTGCGCGCGTCTGCTGGACGGCGAGCTGCACGCGCTGGTGGCCGCGCCGCTGATGATCGAGAACCAGGTCTCCGCCGTGCTGCTCGCGATACGTCGCGCGCCGCGCTCCTTCAGCGTCGACGATTGCGAGTTCCTGCGCCAGCTCGCGAGCCACGTGGCGCTGGCCACGCAGAAGGCCCGCCTTTACGACGCGCTCGAGGCGGCCTACCAGGACCTGCGCCAGACGCAGCAGACGGTCATGCAGCAGGAGCGGCTGCGCGCGCTGGGCCAGATCGCCAGCGGCATCGCGCACGACATCAACAACGCGCTCTCCCCGGCCGCGCTCTACGCCCAGTCGCTGCTGCAGCACGAGGCCAGGCTCTCGGCGCGCTCGCGCGAGCACCTGGCGGTGATCCAGCGCGCCATCGAGGACGTGGCACAGACCGTGCAGCGCATGCGCGCGTTCTACATGCCGCGCGGCCTGGAGCTGACGCTGGCGCCGGTGGATCTCAACCAGGTGCTGTCGCAGGTCGTGGAGATGACCCGCGCGCGCTGGAGCAACATGCCTCAGGAAAAGGGCGTGGTCGTCGAAGTCACGCACGACCTGGACGCACGGTTGCCCCGCGTGCTCGGCGCCGAGAGCGAGCTGCGCGACGCGTTCACGAATCTCATGCTGAATGCCGTCGATGCGCTGCCGGAGGGCGGCGCGATCCGCTGGCGCACGTGCTTCGACGCGGCGCGCGACAAGGTGGTCGTCGAAGTCCAGGACAACGGCGTCGGCATGAGCGAAGCCACGCGGCTGCGTTGCATGGAGCCCTTCTACTCGACCAAGGGCGAGCGCGGCTCCGGCCTGGGGCTCGCCATGGTGTTCGGCATGCTGCAGCGGCATGGCGGAGAGCTGGAAATCGACAGTGAGCCGGGCAAGGGCACGACCATGCGCCTGCTGTTCCCGGGCGCTCCCACGGGTGCGACCGTGCGCCAGCAAGCGGAGACCGCACCCCCGCCGCCACTGCGCATCCTGCTGGTCGATGACGATCCGCTGGTGCTCACGTCGTTGCGCGATGCATTGGCGCTCGAGGGGCACGAGGTCGTCACCGGCGAAGGTGGCCAGCAGGGCATCGACGAATTCACGGCCGCGCACCAGGCAGGCAAACCCTTCGATGTCGTCATCACCGACCTCGGCATGCCGCATGTCGACGGCCGCACGGTCGCGGCGCGCATCCGCCAGGTCGATGCGCAGGTACCGGTGATCATGCTCACCGGCTGGGGCCATCGGCTCATCGCCACGGACGACAAGCCCGAGCACGTGGATCGCGTGCTCAGCAAGCCGCCGAACATGGCGGAGTTGCGCACCGCCCTGGGAGAGTTGGCGCGCAGACCGCGGACATAGCATGACCGGCGGCCTGCGCCGTATTCACCTGGCGCAGCGGCGGTACTCGAAGGGAATCACGCGCTCATCGCCGTCGCTGCCTGGCCCGGCAATCTCGGCGTGCAAGCCCGACGCCGTGCGCCGGTATTCGACGCGTTGCGGGAAATCGTGCGCCGGATTCTCGAAGCGCAGCCAGTCCGCGCCAGAGGCGACCAACCGGAATGCGGTCGGCGGCTGTCCTTCGAGCACGGCGACGAAGCGGATTGCGCCGTCGGCCGCCTCGATTCGCATGAACTCGAACGAGGTCGTCCGGCCGTCCCTGATGGTGCGGCCGACGCCCAGCGCCACGTCGCCGGCGGCTGGCAGCCAGTATTCCTCGATGCGCTCGTCGCCGGCCTCGGAACACCAGTGGCCGGCGAGCCAGTCGATGCCCGGCAGGGGCCGATCGTCGGCAATGCAAAGCCCGGAAAACAGCGCGAAACATGCGAACCGCAACAGTTTGCGGACTTCCATGCCGGCACTTTGCACCGGATTTCCCCGCGACGCTTGAACAAATGCGCAGCCTGCCGGCAAATTGCACTGCATGGAGTATCGCGAGCATGCGCCGCCATCCGCGCTGTCGGCATACGTTCAATGCGTGTGGCGGTTGCGCGGCGGGACACTGCCTGGTGGCGTGCAGACTATCTACCCGGACGGCCGCTGCGAGCTCCTGGTCCACCTTGCCAGCCCACCTCGTGGCTGGAACGGGGAGCAGGGATGGAAGCGACAGGCACGCACGTTGTTCGCGGCCCAGCACCTCACGGCCGTGCGGCTCGAATTGTCCGCGCCGCTGGATTGCATCGGCGTGCGATTGCAGCCCGCTGCCTCGAACCTGTTCGTCGCGGGCGCGGCCGCGCGCCGAGATCGGGTTCTCGACTTGCGGGCGCTCGACGCGCCTTTCGCGCGCGCGCTGGCACGCGCCGCACGCTCGTTCGCGCGCGGAGTCGAAGCACCGCTCTGGAATGTGCTGGTCAGCCGCGTCGGCGGGAAGTCGATCGAGGCGCGCGTCCAGGCTGCGATTTCCCGCATCGAACGTAGCGGCGGCCGCGTGCGCATGGACGCGCTGGCGCGTGAGGCGGCGCTCAGCATGCGCGGCTTCCAGATCCGGTTCCAGGCCGCGGTGGGACTCACGCCCAAGGAATTCGCGCGGCTGGCGCGCCTGCAGGCCACGTTGCGCGCGCTGGACGGCGGTGACGAGTCCATCGCCGCGCTCGCCGGCGATGGCGGATTCGCCGACCAGGCGCACGCGACGCGCGAGCTGCGGCGGGTCACCGGGCTGACTCCGGCGCGGCTGCGCAGCGCGTTGCGGCGCGACCGTGATGGTGACGCCGCCATCAGGATGGCGGCCGCGTTCGTCCGCGGTCAGGCGTGATGCGGGATCGCGCGATCGTGCCAACGGCGCGAGAACGACCAGCAGGTGATGGCCGCGACCGAGCAGCCGAGCGACGCCCAGGCGATCCACTCGAGGTGCGGCAGCACCTTGGGCGCGATGATGCCGAGCGTGAATGCGGTGAACACCAGTGCGACGAACGACTGCGTGGCCGCCGCGGTGCCGCGCGCGGCCGGGAACAGGTCGAGCATGCGTAACGTCAGGATCGGGAACGCGAATTGCGCGCCGATGGCGCTGAAGAACAGCAGCGCCTGTTGCACGGGCACGGACACGTCGTCCACGAGCAGATGCAGCAGCACGCGGACCAGCGCTGCCATGAACGTGAAGCCGAAGCCGACGCGAACCTGGAACACCAGGTCGAATCGGCCCGCGGTGTAGCCGGCAATCACGGCGCCGACCAGGATGCCGCTGATCACCGGCAGGAACAGCATCCAGTAGGACGTCTCGTCCATGTGCCAGTGCGTTTCGACGATGGCGGGCGCGGAGCCGATGAAACAGGCGATGGAGTTGAAGTTCAGTGCCGCCGCCATCGCCAGCATCAGGAATTCCGGGTGACGCAACACCGTGAGCGAAGTGGCGACCAGGTTGCGGCCGTTGAACGGGATGCGCGCGGTCGGCGGCAGCGTTTCCGGCAGCCTCCACCAGGCCGAGAACGTGAACACCAGGCCGCAGGTCACCATCACGGCGAACACCGCGCGCCAGCCGAACGCCACGTGCGCCCAGCCGCCGATGACCGGCGCCACCGCGGGCGCGATGCTGAAGATCATCGTCATGAGGCTCATCAGCCGCTGCGCGCGTGCGCCTTCGTACAGGTCACGCACGATGGCGCGGCCGATGACCACGCCGACGCCGGCCGTGACTCCCTGCAGCACGCGCGCCCCGATCAGCCACGGGTAGTTTGGCGCCAGCGTGCAGGCGATCGACCCGACGGTGTACAGGCCCATGCCCCAGATCATGACCGGCCGGCGCCCGACGGCATCCGACAACGGGCCGTGCACCAGCGAGGCGAACGCGAACGGCAGCATGTAGGCGGTCAGCACCTGCTGCAGCTGCCAGGCGTCGACCTGCAGCGCCTTCTCCATGGCGTGGAAGGCGGGAAAGAATGTGTCGATGGAGAACGGGCTCACCATCGACAGCCCGCCGAGCAGCACGGCGAGCATCGCGTATCCGGGCAGTTTGTGTTGCAAGAGGGGAAGTGGCGCCCGTCAAGGGCGCAGCGATCTCAGGAACCGGCCCGCATCCTCTCCGTTTTCCATGACTTCGACAAGCGCCGATCCGACGATCACCCCGGACACGTGGCCGCGCAGTTGTTCGACCTGCTCGCGGCTGCGGATGCCGAAGCCGGCGCACACCGGTAGTTTGGAAGCGGCGCGCACGGCGTCGAGGTAGGCGCGCACCTCCCCGGGTACCGCGGCGGTGCGCCCGGTCACCCCGGTCATGGTGACCGCGTACACGAAGCCCTGGCTGGCGGCACACAGCTTCGCCAGGCGCGCGGGCTGCGTCACCGGCGTGACCATCTGGATCAACGCCACGCCATGCGGCGCCAGCGCCGCCCGGAAGTCGTCGCTTTCGTCGTAGGGCAGATCCGGCACGATGAACCCGCAGACACCGGACCGGGCCGCGGTGGCGGCGAGCTCGGCCAGGCCGAAGGACAGCAGCGGGTTCAGGTAGCTCATGAGCAGCAACGGAGCGCGCGGCGCGCGGCCGGCCTCCCGCATGGCGCCGAGCTCCTCCAGCACCCAGCGCAGCGTCACGCCCTGCCGCAGCGCCTCGCGACTGGAGCGCTGGATGGTCATGCCATCGGCCATCGGATCGGTGAACGGAACGCCGATCTCGACCACGTCGGCCTCGTTGCCGATCTGCTCCAGGTGCTCGCGGAATTTCTCGCGCCCGGGAAACCCGGCCGTGACGAACGCGACGATGGCCGTGCCGCCACGCGCTTCGCGAATGGCCGCGCTGATTCTTTCGGCCGGCGTCATGAGTGGCTCGCCAGCACGGTGCGTTGCAGGGTCGGCATGTCCTTGTCGCCACGCCCGGAAAGGCCGATCAGGATCCGCTTGCCGGGATTGTTCCGCGCCCAGCGCCGCGCGCCCGCCAGCGCATGCGCGGACTCGATCGCCGGCAGGATGCCTTCACTGCGGCAGCACTCGGTGAGCGCCTGCAGCGATTCGTCGTCGGTCGCCCCTTCGTAGTGGACGCGTCCGGCCCACAGCAGCAGCGAGTGCTCGGGG
Source organism: Steroidobacteraceae bacterium (assembly GCA_035718265.1). Lineage (GTDB taxonomy): Bacteria > Pseudomonadota > Gammaproteobacteria > Steroidobacterales > Steroidobacteraceae > CADEED01. The sequence continues at coordinate 20,497 of DASTHJ010000347.1, forward strand.
CCGACACCGGGATAGTCGAGCCCGGCCGAGACCGAATGCGTCTCCTGGATCTGGCCGTTCTCATCCTGCAGCAGCAGCGAGAAGGCGCCGTGCAGCACACCGGGCCGGCCATAGGCCAGCGTCGCGGCGTTCTGGCCCAGGCCGCGGCCCGCGCCACCCGCCTCGATGCCGATGATCTCGACCGGCGCGTCGCCGATGAACGGATGGAACATGCCGATGGCGTTCGAACCGCCGCCCACGCAGGCGATCACGGCGTCCGGTAGTTTGCCGGTGCGGTCCAGCATCTGCGCGCGCGCTTCCCTGCCGATCACCGACTGCAGCTCGCGCACCAGGTACGGGAACGGGTGCGGGCCGACGGCCGAGCCGATGATGTAGAAGGTGTCGGTGGGGTTGGCCACCCAGTCACGGAAGGCCTCGTCGATGGCCGCGCGCAACGTCTGGTCGCCGCTGGTCACGGGTACGACGGTGGTGCCCAGCAGCTTCATGCGGCCGACGTTCGGCGCCTGGCGCTCCATGTCGACCGCGCCCATGTACACGGTGCACGGCAGGCCGACGCGCGCGCAGGCGGCCGCGGTGGCCACGCCGTGCTGGCCGGCCCCGGTCTCCGCGACGATGCGCGTGACGCCGAGCCGCTTGGCGAGCAAGGCCTGGCCCAGCGCGTTGTTGATCTTGTGCGCGCCGGTGTGCGCCAGGTCCTCGCGCTTCAACCACACTTCTGCGCCCCAGGCCTTCGACAGATTCGGCGCATGCGTCAGCGCGGTGGGCCGGCCCACCCAGCTCGAAAGTTCCGCCGCGAGCTCCTGCTGGAAATCGGGCGCATGCAGGTGCTGCTGCAGCGCCGCTTCGAGCTTCTCGAAGGCCGCGACCAGCGTCTCGGGAATGTAGCGCCCGCCGAACGGGCCGAAGCGACCGCGCGCGTCGGGGAATTTCCCGGCGAGCTCGTCGGCCAGCAGCCGGGCGCGGTCGATGTTCTCCAGGGATGGAATTGCGGAACTCATGCGCTCTCCAATGCCGCCGCGCGCGCGGCGGCTACGAACTGCTCGATCTTCTGTGGACTCTTGACGCCGGGAATCAGCTCGACGCCGCTCGATACGTCGACGCCGTAGGGCCGCACGCCGCGGATGGCCGCGGCGACGTTGCCGGGATTCAGGCCGCCGGCGAGGATCACCTGGGCCTTGCGCGCCAGCGCCTCGGCCTGCCGCCAGTCGGTCGTCTGTCCGCTGCCGCTCGTCGGCCCTTCGAACAACACGCGCCGCGGCAGCGCGCACGCGGCGTCCGCGCCCGGGCGCATCACCGGCAGGACGGCGAGCGTGCGCGGCAGGTCCAGCCCGTCGAGGTCCTCGATGTCGGTCTGCAGGATGTCGGGATCGAATTCACGCAGGATGGCGGACACCTGCTCGCGCGTCGGATGGCGCGTCACCGCGACGCAGGCGGCACGTTGCCGCGCGGTCGCCGCGAGCTCGCGGGCACGCCGCGTCGACACGTTTCGAACCGAGGCGGCGAACACGAAGCCGATGGCGTCGACGCCACAGGCCAGCGCCGACTCGACCGCCTCCGGCGTGGTCATGCCGCAGATCTTGATGAATGGCGCAGGCGCCCGCGACACGCTCGGCGCGTTCACACCGCCGCCTCCGCGCGCGTGGCGCGCGCCTGCACGGCGGCGCGTCCCTCCGCGAGCATCGCGCGCGCCAGTGCCGCGGGATCCGCGGCCGACATCAGCGCGCTGCCGACCAGCGCCAGGTCATAGCCCACGGAGGCGACGCGCGCCGCGTCGGCGGCGCTGGCCACGCCACTCTCGGCAACACGCTTCACCGATGACGGCAGCGATGCGACCAGTGCGTCGAGCCGCCCGGGCACGACCTGCAACGTGGCCAGGTCGCGCGAATTCACGCCGACCAGCAGCAACTCGCGCTGCGCACGGCGCGCGTCGACCAGTGCGTGCGCCAGCTCGATGTCCGCCGGGTCGAAGGCCTCGAGCAGCGCGAACATGCCGAGCTCGAGCGCCGTGTCGATGACCTGTTCCAGCTGCGCGCGCGGCAGCATGCGCAGGATGACGAGCACGCCGCTTGCGCCGGCGGCGCGCCCCTCGAGCACCTGGTAGCCATCGACGAGGAAATCCTTGCGCATGGCCGGCACGGCGAGCGGTGCGAGCGCGCGCGAGCCGGCGGCGAGGTCCTCGAGGCGGCCGTCGAAACGGCTGGGCTCGGTCAGGATCGAGACAGCGGCGGCTCCCGCACGCGCATACGCGGCGACGCGCGCGCCGACGTCCTCGTCGCCGGCGGCCTTCAGCTGGCCGACCGCGGGGGAGCGCAGCTTCACTTCGGCGATGAGGTCGAAACCACCGAGCGACAGTTGCGGCGCCCGCGGCAGCGCGGCGATGCGCGCGCGCAGCTCACGCGCGGGAACGTGCGCCTGCGCCGCCAGCGATCGGGCGCGAGAGGACGCCGCCATGCTGGCGAGGAAGTCGCCGGCGCCACTCATGCGGCGCCCCGCGAACCAAAGGCCATTATCGCATCGAGCGTGCGCGCCGCGGCACCGCTGTCGATGGCGTCACTCGCGATGCGCACGCCCTCGCGGGGATCCTCGACGCGGCCGACGATCTCCAGCGCCAGCGCCGTGCCGAGCAGCAGCGCATCGCGGTGCGCGCCGCGCGCTTCGCCGCGCAACACGGCGCGCAACGCGCGCGCGTTCGAGGCCGCGTCGCCGCCGGCGAGGTCGCCGGCGCCGCACAGGTCCAGGCCGTAGTCCGACGGACTGCGGATCTCCGCCTGCACCTTGCCGGGTCGCACGTCGATGACGGTGAACGGCCCGAGAGGCGTGGGCTCATCCCAGCCCTCGGCGCCGTGCACCACGAAGGCGCGCTCGATGGGCAGGCCGGAGAGCGCGTCGGCCATGAGCTGCGCGGTCGGCAGGTTGTAGGCGCCGGTCAGCTGGAATTTCGGCGCCGCCGGATTCGTCAGCGGCCCGAGGATGTTGAAGACCGTGCGCACGCCCATGGCCTGGCGGATCGGCGCGACGGCCTTCATCGCCGGATGGTAGTGAGGCGCGAACAGGAAAGTGAATCGCGTGGCGGCCAGACAGGCGCCGGCCGCGGCCTCGTCCAGCGGTAGTTTGAGGCCGAGCTGCTCCAGCACGTCGGCGCTGCCGGACTTGCTGGAGACCGAGCGGTTGCCGTGCTTGACCACGTCGACGCCGCAGGCGGCGGTCAGCAACGCCGCGCCCGTCGACAGGTTGAAGCTGCCGGAGGCGTCGCCGCCCGTGCCGACGATGTCGATGGCCTGTGGCGCGCCGGCGATCTGCGGCTGGCGCGCCAGCGAGCGCATGGCGCGCGCGAAACCGCGCACTTCCCCGGGCGTGACGCCCTTGGAGCGCAACGCGGCGAGCAGCGCACCGGCCAGCGGCGGCGGCATGTCGCCCGCGGTCAGCGCACGCAGCAACTCCGCCGCCGCGTCTTCGCCCAGCGATTTGCCGGACAGCAGGTGCTCGAGCGTGTCGCGCAGGCTCACTGCCGGCCTCCGTTCATGCGCAGGAAGTTGCCGATCAGCGCCGGCCCGTCGGGCGTCAGCACGCTCTCGGGATGGAATTGCACGCCCTCCACTTTCAGCGTGCGATGCCGGACGCCCATGATCTCCCCTTCCGGCGTGCGCGCCGTGACCTCGAGATCGGCCGGCAGTGTCTCTGGCATGGCGATCAGAGAATGATAGCGGCCGACCTCCGTGGTCTGCGGCAGCCCGGCGAACAGGCCCTTGCCGTCGTGCGTGACCGGCGAAGTCTTGCCGTGCATCAGGCGCCCGGCCCTGACGACCTTGCCGCCGAACACCTCGACGATGGACTGGTGGCCGAGGCATACGCCGAACACCGGAACCTGGCCCGCGAACGCGCGGATCATGTCCATGGAGACGCCGGCGTCGTATGGCGTTCCGGGACCCGGCGAAATGCACAGGTGCGTGGGCGCCAGCCGCCGGGCTTCACCCACCCTGATCGCATCATTGCGCCGCACGTCGACTTCCGCGCCGAGCACCAGGAATGCCTGCACCAGGTTGTAGGTGAAGGAATCGTAGTTGTCGATCAACAGCAGCCGGACGCTCGCTGGTTCGGTCATAGCCCCTCCGCCGCGAGCTTGAGGGCGCGCGCCATGGCGCCCGACTTCGCGACGACCTCGTCGTATTCGACCGCGGGAACGCTGTCCGCCACGATGCCGGCGCCCGCCTGGTAACTGTATTCATCGCCGCGGAATACCAGCGTACGGATCGTGATCGCCTGGTCCATGTCGCCGCGGGCGCCGAAATAGCCGACGGTGCCGCCGTACAGGCCGCGGCGCACCGGCTCCAGCTCGTCGATGATCTCCATGGCGCGCACCTTCGGCGCGCCGACCAGCGTGCCGGCCGGGAACGTGGCGGCGAACAGGTCGAAGGCGTCGCGGTCCGGCGCGAGCTGCCCTTTCACGCCGCTCACGATGTGCATGACGTGACTGTAGCGCTCGATGACGCGGTACGGATCGACGTGCACGCTGCCGGCGCGCGCCACGCGGCCCAGGTCGTTGCGCGCGAGGTCGACCAGCATGACGTGCTCGGCGTTTTCCTTGACGTCGGCCAGCAGCTCGCGCTCGCGCGCCTCGTCGGTGGCCGGATCCTCGGCGCGCGGTCGCGTGCCGGCCAGCGGCCGCAGCTCGGCGCGGCCGGCCGCGTTCACCTTCACGAGCGCCTCGGGCGACGAGCCGACGACCGTCAGATCGCCGAGCTTGCAGTAGTACATGTAGGGCGAGGGATTGATCAGGCGCAGGGCGCGATAGGCCTCGAAGGGATCGAGCGAATGGCGCCCGGAGAAGCGCGACGCCAGCACCAGCTGGTAGACGTCGCCGGCGGCGATGTACTCCTGGGTGCGCTTGACGCCCACGACGTACTCGTCGCGCGTCAGCGAACCCACGGCCGGCGAATAGCGCTCGCCGTTGCCGCCACCGGGCATCGAGTAGTCAGGGATGCCGCCGCGCAGCGCGGCGATCACTTCGCGCCGCAACGCCTGGCGCTCGGATTCCGCGCCGGCGTGCAGCAACGCGATGCCGCGCGTCAGGTGATCGAACACCAGCATGGATTCGGGCGCGACGTAGTGCAGGTCGGGCACCGGGTTCTCGGCCCGCGCGCGGGACGGCAGTCGTTCGAAGTAGCGCACCACGTCGTAGGACGCGTAGCCCACGAGGCCGCCGGCCAGCGGCACGCCGGCCATCTCGGGCCGCGGCTTGGGCGCCGCCTGCAGCGCCTGGCGCAACGCGCCCAGCAACTCATCGCGGCTGCCCGGACGCGGGCGCAGCGCCTCGCCCACCTTGAGGCCGGCGGCATCGAGTTTCACCTCGAGGCATTTGCCGAAGCCGATGAACGAATACCGCGCCAGGCGTTCGCCGCCCTCGACGCTCTCCAGCAGGAAGCGCGGGTTGAACGAACCCAGCTTGGCGAAGGCCGACACCGGGGTGTCGAGATCGCCGGCGATGTCAAAGGGCGGTTTCACCGCGTTGGCTCCATTTTTCCCGATTCGAATTTGTTAGGGACAACAAAAAACCCATCTCTGGCGTTACCGGAGATGGGTTCCTTGAAAACTCGCTCTGATCAGTTCAGACGTGCAAAGGCGTAGCCCCTCTCCTTACGGGAGGCGCCACCACCAAACCTTGCGGATGCCGTTGTTGATCATGAGGGCGGCGAGTATCGCCAAGCCCTCACGGGGCCGTCAAGGGCGTAGGATGCCGCTCCCCGACAAGAAGGAGCGTACGATGCCCCGCCGGCTGATTTCCTCGGGTTCCACCTTCGAGAAGAGCATCGGTTATTCGCGGGCCGTGGTGGATGGGGACTGGATCTTCGTCTCCGGGACCACCGGCTTCGATTACGCCACCATGACCATCCAGGACGACGCCGTGGCCCAATGCGAGCAGGCGCTGAAGAACATCGAGGCCGCGCTGGCCCAGGCGGGCTCGAGCTTCGCCGACGTGGTGCGTGTGCACTATCTTATGACCAATGCCGCAGACTTCGAGCGCTGCTGGCCGGCGATGGGCAAGGCGTTCGGCGCGGTACGGCCGGCCGCGACCATGATGGTGGTAGGACTCGCCGATCCGCGCATGAAGCTCGAGATCGAGGTGACGGCGCTGCGTCGCGCGACGGCAGCCGCACCGCAGGCCAAGGCCGCGCCCCGCAGGAAGGCGAAAGCCAGGGCGGCGCGCCGCAAGAAGTAGCGACGGGGTCGGGATGCCCGCAGATTTCGAGAAGTTAGGCGTCTTCTACCTGGGCCGGGAGTTCGACCCCGGCAGCAACGCGCCCGCCGATGACCTGGTCCTGTACGACTCGCAGGACCTGACCACGCACGCGGTGTGCGTCGGCATGACGGGCTCGGGCAAGACGGGACTGTGCATCTCGCTGCTCGAGGAAGCCGCGATCGACGGCGTGCCGGCGATCTGCATCGATCCGAAGGGCGACCTCGGCAACCTGCTGCTGACTTTTCCGCAACTCGCGCCGGCGGATTTCGAACCCTGGATCGACGCCGGCGAGGCGCAGCGCAAGGGCGTGAGCGTCGCGGAGCTGGCGGCGAAGACGGCCGGAGCCTGGAAGCAGGGCCTGGCCGAATGGGGCCAGGATCCCGCGCGCATCGCGCGGCTGCGTGCCGCGGCCGACGTGGCGATCTATACGCCCGGCGCGGACACCGGGTTGCCGCTCTCGGTGCTGCGCTCGTTCGCGCCGCCCGGCGAGGCCGTGCTCGCGGATTCGGGCGCGCTGCGCGATCGGGTGGCTTCGATGGTCTCGGGCCTGCTCAGCCTGCTCGGCATCGAGGCGGATCCGATCGGCTCGCGCGAACACATCCTGCTCGCCAACCTGGTCGAAGGCGCCTGGCGCGGTGGAATCTCGCTCGACGTGCCGGCGCTGATCCAGGCCGTGCAGAAACCGCCGTTCGACAAGCTGGGCGCGTTCGACCTGGAGACCTTCTTCCCCGCGAAGGAGCGCCTGAAGCTCGCGATGGGACTCAATGCCCTGCTCGCCTCGCCCGGTTTCGCCGCCTGGATGGCGGGCGAGCCGCTGGATGCGCAGCGCCTGCTGTTCACGGCCGACGGCAGGCCGCGCATCGCGATCATTTCCATCGCGCACCTGAACGACGCCGAGCGCATGTTCGTGGTCACGTTGGTGTTGAACGAGCTGATCGCCTGGATGCGCGCGCAATCCGGCACCTCCTCGCTGCGCGCGCTCTTCTACATGGACGAGATCTTCGGCTACTTCCCGCCGAGCGCGAACCCGGCCTCGAAGCCGCCGATGCTCACGCTGCTCAAGCAGGCGCGCGCCTTCGGCCTGGGCTGCGTGCTGGCCACGCAGAATCCGGTCGACCTCGATTACAAGGGACTCGCGAACTGCGGCACCTGGTTCATCGGCCGGCTGCAGACCGAGCGCGACAAGCTGCGCGTCATCGAAGGATTGAAATCCGCGCAAGGCGGCGGCGACGCGACCGATCTCGAAGCGCTGATGTCCAGCCTCACGCAGCGCGTGTTCCTGATGCGCAATGTGCACGAGGACGCGCCGGTGCTCATGAAGACTCGATGGGCGCTGTCCTATCTGCGCGGCCCGCTGACCGGGCCTGAGATCGCGCGCGCCATGGCCGGGCGCAAGTCCGACATGGCTGCGGCGAGCCAGGGGGCGAACGTGCCGGGTCCGACGTCCCCCACGGCCGCGACGCCCACTCCTGTCGCGCCCGGCTCGGGTGCGCGTCCACCCGTGCCGTCCGGCATCCCCGAATATTTCCTGACGCCGGCCGCGGGCGACGGTCCCGTGCTCTACAAGCCCATGATCGCCGGCTTCGCGAAACTGCATTACGTCGATGCGAAACTCGGCCTCGATGCCTGGGAGACCAGCGGCTGGCTCGCACCGCTCGACGATGGTGTCGGCAACGCCCCTTGGGAAGAAGCCACCGCCGACCCGCAGCTCAGATCACACCTGACGAGCGCGCCGGCACCCGGCGCGGGGTTCGCGGAGATCCCGGCGGCGGCGCTGCGCGCCGCGAGCTACGCGGCCTGGGCGAAGAGCCTGCAGTCGCGCCTGTACGAAACTTCGCGGGCGCGCGTGCTGAGCTGCGCGGCCTTCAAGTCCACGTCGAAGCCCGGCGAAACCGAGGGCGACTTCCGCGCGCGCCTGGCGCTGGCCGCGCGCGAGCAACGCGATGCCGCCGTGGCCGAGCTGCGCAGGAAATGGCAGGCCAAACTACTGCAGCTGCAGGACCAGGTGCGCCGAGCCGAGGAACGTCGGGCGCGCGAACAGGCGCAGCTTTCGCAGCAGAAGATGCAGACGGCGGTCAGCATCGGCAGCTCCATCCTGGGCGCGCTGCTCGGTCGCAAGGCGATTTCGGCGACGAACATCGGGCGCATCGGCACGGCCGCGCGCTCGGCCACGCGCATCGGCCGCGAGTCGCAGGACGTGACGCGCGCCGAGGAAGGGCTCGAGGTCCTGCGCCAGCGGCTCGCGGACACGCAGCGAGACGTCGAAGCCGAAGTGGCGCGGCTGGAGTCGACGCTCGACCCGGCGACGCTGCAGCTCACGCCGGTCGAGGTGCCGGCGCGCAAATCCGACATCGCCGTCGGCGAGGTCGCGTTGGTATGGGCGCCGTGGCGCCAGGGTGCCGACGGCTTTCCGGCGCCGGCCTTCCGAGGGACATCATGAAAGAGCTCATCGACATGTTGACGGGCAGCCTGGGCGTGAACACCGCGCAGGCCGAGGGAGGCGCCGCGGTGTTGTTCAAGGCGGCGAAAGACAAGCTCGGCGAGGGCGAGTTCTCGAAGCTGCTGGGCAGCGTGCCCGGTCTTGCAGACCTGCTGAAGAAGGCGCCGCCCGCGGGCGGCGGCGGTTTCGGCGGGTTGCTGGGCGGCCTCGCGGGGGCCGTCGGCGGCAACGCGGCGCTGATCGGTACCATCGTCGGAGGATTCGGCAAGCTCGGTCTCGGCACCGACGACGCCAAGCGCTTCGTGCCGGTGATCATGGATTTCCTTCGCAAGAAGGTCGGGCCCGACGTGGTGGCCAGACTCGAAAAGACGTTGCGCGGTTGAAAGGATACGAAGATGCCCTCGTTCGATGCCGTCTCGGAACTCGACACCCACGAGCTCACCAATGCCGTCGACCAGGCGAACCGCGAACTCGCGCAACGCTTCGACTTCAAGGACACCGGCGCCACGTTCACGCTCAAGGAAAAGGAGCTGATCGTCAGCCTCAAGGCCCCGGCCGAATTCCAGCTCAAGCAGATGATCGACATCCTGACGCAGCGCCTCGGCAAGCGTGGCATCGAGGCGCGCTGCATGGACAAGAAGGATCCCGTCACCAACCTGGCGGAGGCGCGCCAGGACGTGGTGCTGCGACATGGCATCGACCAGGAGACCGGCAAGAAGCTGCAGAAGATGCTCAAGGAATCGAAGCTCAAGGTGCAGGCGCAGATCCAGGGCGAGCAGCTGCGCGTCACCGGCAAGCAGCGCGACGACCTGCAGGCGGCCATTGCCTTGTTGAAGAAGGCGGACGTCGATCGGCCCCTGCAGTTCAGGAATTTCCGGGACTGAACCGCAACCGCCGCGCATCGCCGAATGCGGCGTCCAACGATTCAGCGCCAATCCGGTAATCTCGGGAAGTGATGTCGACCAGATTCAAGACCATCGTGATCGTGGGTGGCGGAACCGCGGGCTGGATGGCCGCCGCGACGCTGTCGAAAATCCTCAAGAACGACTATTGCCGGATACGCCTGGTCGAGTCGGAGGAAATCGGCACGGTGGGCGTCGGTGAAGCGACCATTCCGCAGATCAACACCTTCAACCGCATGCTGGAGCTCGACGAAAACGAATTCGTCCGCGCCACGCAGGCGACTTTCAAGCTCGGCATCGAGTTCGTGGACTGGACCCGGCTCGGGCATCGCTACATCCATCCGTTCGGGCCCTTCGGCCTGGACATGGAAGGCGTCTCGTTCCATTCGTACTGGCTGAAGCTGCGGCAGTTGCAGCCCGATTCGGACCTCGGCGACTACTCGCTGCAGACGGTCGCCTGCCACCGCGGCAGGTTCATGCGCCCGGTCAATGCGCGCAATTCGCCGCTGGCGCGCATCGCGTACGCATTCCACTTCGACGCGCACCTGTATGCGCGCTTCCTGCGCAAGTTCGCCGAGCAGCGCGGCGTGATCCGCACCGAAGGCAAGATCGTCGAGGTCAGGCAACGCGCCGAAGACGGCTTCATCGAAGCCGTGGTGCTGGCCGGCGGCGAGCGCGTCGAAGGGGATTTCTTCATCGATTGCTCCGGGTTCCGCGGCCTGCTCATCGAGCAGACGCTCAAGAGCGGCTACGAGGACTGGACGAAATGGCTGCCGTGCAACCGCGCGGTCGCCGTGCCCTGCGAGAGCGGCGGCGATCTCACGCCGTACACGCGCTCGACCGCGCGCCCCGCCGGCTGGCAGTGGCGCATCCCGCTGCAACACCGGGTCGGCAACGGCTACGTGTACTCGAGTGAGCACGTCAGTGACGACGAGGCCACCGCCACGCTGCTCGCCAATCTCGAAGGCGCGCCACGCGCGGCGCCGCGCATCCTGCGATTCGTCACCGGGCGGCGGCGCAGCTTCTGGAACAAGAACTGCGTGGCGCTGGGACTCGCGTCCGGATTCCTCGAGCCGCTCGAGTCCACCAGCATCCACCTGGTGCAGAGCGGACTTGCGCACCTGATGTCGCTGTTCCCGGACCGCGAGATCTCGCCGTCGGAGATCGCTCGCTACAACCGCGTCATGACCTGGGAGTACGAGCGCATACGCGATTTCCTCGTGCTCCACTACAACGCAACGGAGCGCAACGACACCGAGTTCTGGAATTACTGCCGCACGATGAGCGTTCCGGATTTCCTGCGGGAGAAACTCGAGATCTTCCGCGACCGGGGCCGGATCTTCCGCGAGCAGGACGAGCTGTTCAACGACACCAGCTGGTTCGCGGTGCTGGTCGGCCAGGACGTGCGGCCGCGCGGCTACGATCCGCTGGTCGATGTGCTGGGCGACGACGAGCTCCGCCGGCGCATGGCGCACATCCGCGAGATCATCGCCAAGTCCGCGGAGGCGATGCCCACGCATCGGGAATTCATCGAGCGGAACTGCAAGGCGCCCCCGCCGGCGTGATCGCGCCGACGGCGGCGCGCGTGCCCGCGCCGCTGCTTCAACGGCCCAGCAGGCGCACCAGGATGGATTTGATCTCGCGGGCGCGTTCCGGCGTCATGGGGCCGAGCATGCCGCGATGCTCGGGCGGCAGGTGCGCCATCGGATCGCCGTTGCGCTGAAAGACATAGTGGTCGAACACGATGCGCCAGGCATCGCGCTGCGCCGGCTGCAGGTCGCGCAGGTTGAGGATGGCGTGCAGCAGGCAATCGAACGGCGAGCCGCCGAGCGTGCGCGTCGGCTGCCACCAGTAGTTCACCAGCACGTTGAACCGCTCCAGCGATTGCACGTGATGCCACCAGAAGTACGGTATGTACAACGCATCTCCGGGACCGAGCTCCGCCGTGCGCGCGTGCTCCAGCGCCTGCCTGAATTTCGGATAGCGGTCGAAATCGGGCTCGTACAGCGACACCATGCTCACCGGTGGACCCGACAGCGTGAAATCGAACGGACCCACGTACAGGTTCGGCAACTGGTCGGGCGGGAACAGCGTGAAGCGCCGGCGCCCGGCGACCACGCAGGCGATGTTGTGCTGCAGGTCGAAGTGGGTCTGCGCCGTCACCGCATTGCCGATCCAGATGCGTGGCGCCACCGTGGCGGGCAGCAGCGCCAGCGGATTCTGCTCGGCGAAGCCGGGAAGATGCTCCGCGATGGGCGTGGACTCGATGTACGCGGCCGGCGCGCGCTCGACCTGCGTCGCGCCGAGCAGCACGTCGAGCGCTTCGCGCAGCATCACATCGCGACGCTCGAAGTTGAAGCCGCGCATGTCGTCGCGATAGAAGAAGCGCCCCTGGATCGCCGGCTGGCCGATCAGCGCCGGCATCCGCCGGCCCGCATCGAACCTCAGCAGGTAGTCGCGCATCGCCGCGGCCGAGCTCGCACCCGCCGCCACCGCCGGCCATGCGGCCACCAGGCCGCGCAGCACCACCGGTGCATCCTGCGCGACGATCTCGGACTGGAAGCGCTCTGGATCGATGTCGTCCCGGACGGGAATGGGTTGCAGTGGAAGCGCGTTACTCACCGGCGGCCTCGCGACCGAGCGTAGCACGGCTCGCGCGCGTACCATCGATCACGGCACACAGGCCGGCGGTCGCTTCGATCACCGAAGGACCCATGCGATCCATGCGTTCATCGGTGTATGACAGCACGTGCCCTGAGCGCACGGCATTCAGGCTCGGAAACTTCTGCCACTGCGCGCGCCATTCTTCCGCCGGACCCGGCGGCGCGGACACCAGGATCACGTCCGGGTCGCGCAGCACCGCGGCCTCGCGTGTCACCGCCGGTGCGGCGGTGGTGAGATCGGCGAACACGTTGATGGCGCCGCAGACGTTGAGCGCATCGTTGATCACGTGGCGGCCGCCGATCGTGTAGATGGGACGATCCCAGATCTGGTAGAGCACGCGGACCGGCGGCCGGCCGCGATAGCGCTGCTCGATGCGCGCGAGCCGCGCGGCGAGCGCATCGGCCGCGGCGTCGGCCGCCGCCTGCGTGCCGCTGAGCACGCCGAGGCGCCGCACGGCCTCGGGCATCTGCCGCAGGCTGGTGACGTGGACTTCGTACACCGGCAGGCCGAGGGCGCGGATGCGGTCGATGCGCACGCGCTGCACCACGTCGGTGGCCACCACCACGGTGCTGGGACGCATGGCCAGCAATTGCTCGAAATCCAGGGTCTCGGCATCGCCGATCACCGGAATGGCGGCCGCTTCCGCCGGTTCCTTGCTGTGCGCGATCGTGCCGATCAGGCAGCGACCCGCGCCGGCGGCGAACAGCATGGCCGTGGTGCCGGGAGCGAGCGACACCAGGCGGCAGTTGTCCACCGGCACGCGTACCTGCGCGTCGGTGTCGTCGCGCACCACGTGCGTCGGCGCGGCGAGCGTGAGCGAGCAGGAGATCAGCGCGCCCGGAAGCGCGAACCAGCGCGGCTTCACCGCGGCCGGGTCCGCGGCGGCGCATGGTTCGCCGCACAGCCATCGCAGGCGACGCCGCCGGCACGCGCGATGCGCGGCTTGAGCGAGCGCTCGCGCCAGCGCGCCAGTCGCGGGCGCCGCGCGCTCCAGCGGTCGAGCGCGAGCAGCAGCCGCATCCGGCCACGCGCCGGCATCAGTTTCCAGACACTCACGAGGAGCGCGATGCCGACGATGACCGCGACCAGGACCTGCTCGAGCATCGGGGCATTCAGCTCCATGCGCGCACCACGCGGAAGGTGATGAAC
>DASTHJ010000348.1:0-7882 GCA_035718265.1 Steroidobacteraceae bacterium
AGATGCAGCCGTACGTGCGCGCCGGGGTCGTGAACTCGGCGATCAACATCTACTACGCGCTCGAGGACTGGCCGCGCGCGCGCGACCTGCTGCAGCACGAGGCGTCGACCTCGAACACGCCTCACTACTATCTCGGCGACTGGGCCGACGCCGAGGAGCACCTGGGCCACGAGCAACGCGTGCTCGAGCTGCTCGCGGAGGCCTATCAGAAGGCGCGGGGACCCGCGTCGCGCTTCCAGTGGGGCTATCAATATCTCGATGGCCTGCTGCGGCTCGCGCCCGATGACACCGCCACCATCGAGAAGGTCGGACTGCAAGTGATCCACGAGCTCGACGGTCCGAACCGCATCCATCGCCGCACGCTGTCGCGGCTCACGCGCCTCGACCAGGCGTTGCGCGAGTGGAACAGCACGCCGCAGCGCGCCGCCGTGGTCGCGAAGCTGCGCAGCCAGGTCACGCAGGCCTGCGCGAAGACGCCCGGCGAGGTCGCCGCCGAAGCCGGCTGCCGCAACTTCGGCGCGCCGGTGGCCGCGCGCACGTGATCGACCTCGACTGGATCACCGCGATCCACGAATCCGGCCACGCGGTGGCTGCGGTCCGCGCGGGGCTGGTGTTCGACCAGGTGTCCATCATCCCGGACGAATCGCTCGAGACCGACGGCGCGCTCTACTGGAACGAGATGGAAGAGATCGGCGAGCTGGTGATGCCGCCGGAGCTGGTCGCCGTGGTGCTGCTCGCGGGCCCCTGCGCCGAGGCGCGCGCGCGTGGCCTGAGATCCGACCGGATGTTCGAAGGCGAGGCGGCCACGCAGGACCGCGAGGCCATGGCGACCCTCGGCCTCACCGCATCGCAGTTCATGGCGGCGAGCCACGAGGCCGCGGCGCTGATCGAGCGCGACTGGGGCCTGATCGAGACCGTGGCCGAGAAGCTGTGCGAAGCGGAGCGGCTCGACTACGAAGAGGTCGTGGCCATGGTCGAAGCCGCGGAGAACGACTAGCTAGTCTTCCTTCTTGATGCGGCGCGCATTGGTGCGCGAGGCGGTATTGACCGGACGGCCGCGCCGCGCCAGCGCCTCGCGCAGCAGCCACTCGATCTGGCCATTGACGCTGCGCAACTCCTGCGCCGCCAGCGCCTCGATCGCGGCCGCGACGGCCGGATCGAGGCGCAGCAGGAACGCCTTGCGATTTGGCGGCTCGCTCAACCCATCTCCTTACGAATAGAGCGTGCCCGCGTTGATGACCGGCTGTGCCTCGGTCTCCGCGCACAGCACCACCAGCAGGTTGGACACCATCGCGGCGCGCCGCTCGGCGTCCAGCTCCACCACGCCGCGCTCGGTGAGCCCCTGCAGCGCCATCTCCACCATGGTGACCGCACCCTGCACGATCTGCTTGCGCGCGCTGATCACCGCCTCGGCCTGCTGGCGGCGCAGCATGGCGCCGGCGATCTCCGGCGCGTAGGCGAGGTGCGTGAGCCGCGCATCCTCGACGCGCAGGCCCGCCTTCTCGAAACGCTCCTGCAGCTCGCGCTTGAGCCTGGAGATGATCTCGTCGCCGCCGGCGCGCAGCGTGAGCGTGCTGTCGGCGTCGTCGATGTGGTCGTACGAATATTCGTTCGCCAGGTGGCGCAGCGCCGACTCGGCCTGGATGGGCACGTACTGCTCGTAGTTGTCGATGTCCAGCACGGCGCGCGCCGTGTCGCTGACGCGCCAGACCACCGCCGCGGCGATCTCGATCGGATTGCCGCGCTTGTCGTTCACCTTGAGCTTCTCGCTGTTGAAGTTGCGCAAGCGCAGCGAGACCTTGGTCTTGTTGAGGAAGGGGTTCGCCCAGCGCAGGCCGGTCGAATAGTCCGTGCCGCGATAGGCGCCGAAGAGCATCAGCAGCGCCGACTGGTTCGGCTGCAGCATGAACATGCCCTTCGCCAGGAACACGAACACCAGCACCGCGAGCACGCAAAGCAGCGGTGCGCGCGCGAAGATGAAGAAGGGAATGGCGAGCAGCGCGATGAACATGAACAGCAGCGCCACGTAGCCGCTCGAGCTTTTGAATTCGACTTCTTCCGTTCCACTACCAGGCATGGGCGTACTCATCTTTTTTCTCCTCCCGACAGCACAACGAGTGCATCTGGTGATTTGATACTAAAGTGATATCACTTTGAATGCAAGCGGCTGCGAAGGCCCGTGTACAATCCGCGGCGGTTGGGCCTGTAGCACAGCGGTTAGTGCAGGGGACTCATCTATATAGGTGCCTGCGCGCGGGAACGCGCGCAGTGGACGGGATGAATTCAGGGAAACCTTCGCGCCGGCGGCGCATGGCAATCCTGAGCCAAGCCGGAGCTGCAGTTCCGGAAGGTGCAGAGACTACCTGGGGGCTGTGAGTGCCCTTGATGACAGGCTAGAGCGTCCCGCACCCCACCGGTGGTCTGACTACCGAGGGTGAAGAGATAGTCCACGCGGGGAGGAAACTTCCCGGCAACGTGAATCCCTTGGTCCTTGGTTCGAATCCAAGCAGGCCCACAATCTCCGCTGCTGCGGCCAGTGCCCCTCAGGGCACCAACCGCAGCAGCGCCGCCAGCCGCGTCGACCCACTGATCGCCAGACCCCCAACCACCATGCGCCCATCCTGCAGCGCGATCTGATACGCACCGTCGTCGGCACCGAAGAAATCCATGACGAACTTCCCACCCGTGGCGAAGTTCGGGTCGAGCGCGCCGCCGTCATCGAGCGCCGCCACCGCGAAGTCGGTGCGGAACGTCACGCCGTCACGGCGCCATCCGGCGACCACGATGCGGCCATCGTCCGTGAGCGCAAGATCCTGGCCGGCGACGTCGTCGCCGTCGAACTCCACGCGCGTCACGCCGCCGCTACCGAACGTGGAATCCAGTTCGCCGTCCGGCGTGAAGCGCGCCACGCGGAAGCCGCCGCCGCCGCCATTGCCGTCCAGCGTGACGATGCGATCGCTGGCATCGAGCAGCAGCGCGCCGATCCAGTCCGACGTGGGACCTGGCATGCCGGCGGCGGACAGATCGATGGCGCGAATGCCGTGCACGCCGAACGACTCATCCACGGTGCCGTCGGGCAGGTACTGCGCGAGCACCGAGTCGGCATGCAGGTCGGAGCCCGCCGTGCCGAAGCCGCCGGCGATCAGGATGCGGCCATCGGCGCGCAGCGCGGCGGCATAGACTGCATCGCGCGCCGACAGATCGGCCAGCACCTTGCCGGCCGTGCCGAAGGACGGATCCGGCGAGCCGTCGGCGAGGTAGCGCACCAGCGCGAGCTCGCTGTTCCCGGCCAACGAGGTGTACGCCTCGCCGCCGACCACGATGCGCCCGTCCGGCTGGACGAGCACGAAGTGCGCGCGGTCGAAGAAGCCGAAGAAGTCGGTGATCACCTTGCCGCCCGTGCCGAAGGTGGAGTCGAGCGTGCCGTCGGCATTCAGGCGCGCGACGGCGAAGTCGTCGTCGTCGCTGATGCCGGCGCGCGAGAATCCGGCCACCACGATCTTGCCGTCGGGCTGCAGCGCCAGCGCCCGCACCTCGTCGGTGTCCTGGCCGCTGAAAATCACCTGCGCCTCGCCTGCCGTGCCGAACGAAGTATCCAGCACGCCGTCGCGCGAATACCGGGCGACGCGCTTGTACGAGTCCGCCACCACGATGCGGCCGTCCGCATGCAGCGCCATCTCCTGCACGCCGCGCACCAGCACCTCGTCGCTGGCCACGCCGTCATTGCCGAAGGCGGGATCGAGCGAGCCCGGCTCCGTGCTGGTCACGCAGGTGACGAGCACGTTCGTGACGTCCGACGCGTCGATGGTGCCCTTGCCGTTCGTGACGCTGCAGATCTGGCGAGGACTGAGCGGCTGGACCTTGACGCGCACGTCGTAGTCCCAGCCATCGAGCAGATCGGCGGGGAAGGCGAACGGGCCATTGGCCGTCACGGCGATCTCGTTGAGCCCCTCGCGGATCACGAGCCCGGTGCCTTCGAGCCCGGACACCGTGCCGCTCACCGAGTAGACCGGGATTTCCGCGGTGTCCTCGCTGACGATGGTGAGCGTCGCGCTGGCGACGGCGCCGAGCGTGCCGCAGGCCGGGTTCGAGAGCTGGAGCTCGACGGTCTCGTCGGCCTCGATGTCCGCGTCGGGAATCAGCCGCAGTTCCACGAGACGCGGCAGGGTGTCGCCGTCGCTCCAGCGCACGCGCTGCGACAGGGGACGGTAATCGGCATCGACGGTCGCCGTGCCGCCGACAGATTCCACGGTGACTTCCAGCTCGCCGCTCGACCCGCCGGTGCGCGTGAGGAACACGGGTCGCACGTTGTAGCTCGCCGCCTCGGTGGTCGCGTAGGCGGTGGCGTCGAACTGCACCGTGCCGGCGTCGCCGCCGACCGTGCAGGCGACCGGCTCGGGCGCGGGTAATTCGGGCTCGCCCAGGAAGGGACGGTTGGTGACCTCCACGCCCTCGGTCTCGAGTTCGTAGCCGAGCGTGTCGGGGTCGGCCGCGGCAACCTGCGCGGCGCGCGCCTTGCGTCGCGCGAGCGCGCTCGCGGTGCGCGCGCCGCCCGGCTCGACACCGGTGGTCTTCGCCGGATCGCGCAGGAACGAGGCGGCGAATCCCGTGTCGCGGTCGCTCGGGTCATGGGCGTGCGCCGTCGCCTGTAGTTCGACCGTGAATTCCTCGCCGACGGCGATGTCGGACAGGTCCAGGTCAAGGTTGAGCGGCTGCACGAGCATGAGCACGGCATCGCTGCGCACGCCGTCGGCATCGACGTCATCGAGGAAAACGATCGCGCCCGTCTGCTCGAGATCCAGCACGTGGATGCGTCCCGAGGATGCCGCCTTGAGGTACTGGCGGTGATCCCAATCGCTGTCGCGACCCCAGAGGACGACGTTCAGGTTCTGCTGGTCGACGACCATCGCGTTCGCGTCGGACTCGGCGCCGCGCGACACGACGACCGCCAGGTCCGCCCTGCTCATCACGTAGTCGCCCTTGCGATGACCCGAAGCCGAGAAGTCCTCGAAGTCGAACCCACCGAGCAGCAGCTTGGTGATCTTGAGGCGCATCGCGGCCTCCGCCGAGCTCTTGCGGTAACTCTGCCGTTGCGCGTACGAGCTCACCGAATCGTTCTTGCCCTGCGGATCCTGGCCGGCGTCGCTGCCGGTGTGCGCGGCCTCGGCGGTCACCCAGTAGGTCCGGCCGAGATTGCCGGAGTACACCTCGATGTTCGCGATGTCGTCGTCCTCGAATCCGAGAGTGAACGCGCTCTGACCGACGTTGCGGCCCGCCTCGACGGTGTGCCGGCCGCCGCCTTCGCGGCTCCAGGCCGGGTAGTTGGCCGATTCGTCGAGCACATCGAAGCCGGGCTGGTCCTCGGCGGGCCCGATGTGCATGCGCCAGCGGCGCGCCGGATATTCGGGCAGTTCGTCCACGCAGTCGACCACGACGTCCAGGTCATCGGCGTCCGCGATGGAACCGACGGCGCCCGCGCTCAGCGTGCAGGTCTGCGCGGGAGCCTGAGGTTGCGCGACGATGCTGACGACGAACCCGGACTGGTTTTCCAGCGCCGTCGCGAACGTGAAGGCGCCGGCCGCGGCAAGCGGAAGTTGCTCGGAGACACGCGGCTGGATCTGGTCGGCCGGCGGCGTCGACTCCAGTTGCAATACTAGTCCCGCGCCGCGCAGCCCGTTGACCGTACCGCCGACCGTGAAGGTCCGCTGGCATCGGACTTCGACCTTGGGCGCGCCGCTCGAGCTCACGCTGCCGGTGGCATTCGCCGTCACGCCGCAGACATGACCTTCGGGTTGTTCGCTGACGCGCGCCGAGAAGGCTTGACCTTCGGCGAGCTCGGCGAAAGTGAAGTCGCCGTCGCCGGAGCGGGTCACTGCCGTCGGACCGCCGGGGTGCGTCAACTCGACGATCACCTGGCCGGATTGGAGACCCAGGAGATTTCCCTCGACCGGGTGCACCGGCGTCGGCGCAGCGGGCTGTTCCACGTCGCCGGAGTCTCCGCCGCCGCCGCAGCCGCACAGCACGGCCATGCATCCCAGCCCCAGCGCGCAGGCGCGCCAGTTCGCCGACATCCGGTTCCAGCCGCGCAGCACGACGCGGCACATCCACAAGCTAAAGCGATCCATGGTCATTCCTCTTATATGCGGTGAGGCGCGCGACGCGGCCAACCGGCCTCCTGACGACCGGCGATCGGGCGCACGTGCTCGTCCAATCAAGGACTTACTACCCGTGCGCGCGCTCCGCTAACCTCTCTTCCGGACATACAGAAAGCGCGGGTAGTTGGGCTCACCGCGCCCGCCAGGGAGCTGCATGGAATCGATCACGCAGATGCTGGATGCGACGCGCGCAGGCGATCGCGACGCGGCCGAACGGCTGTTCGGCGCGGTGTATGCCGAGCTCAGGCTCGTCGCCCGCTCGCAGCGCCGCCGGTGGGTGGGCAATCACACCATGAACACCACGGCGCTGATCCACGAGGCCTTCATCAAGCTCGCCGGCAACGAGGGCGCCAGCTACGCGAACCGCACGCATTTCTATGCCACGGCCGCCAAGGCCATGCGCCAGATCCTCGTGAACTACGCCGAGCAGCAACGCGCCGCGAAGCGCGGCGGCGACGTCGTGCAGGTGCCGCTGGAGGAGGCGGCCTGGATCACCGAGTCCACGGCCGACGAGCTGATCGACATCGAGCGGCTGCTCGCGAAACTGGAAGTCGAAGACGCGCGCCGCTGCCGGATCGTCGAATGCCGCCTGTTCGGCGGGCTGACGGTCGAGGAAACCGCCGAGGCGCTCGGCATCTCGCCGGCCACGGTCAAGCGTGAATGGCAGGTCACGAGCGCGGCGCTGTACCGTGCGTTGCATCCGGGAGCCGAACCTCCCGCCTGAGACGCGAACGCGTCACGCGGTGACGCATTCTGCGGCCAGCATCGACCGGCAAGACGCCGGCCCACTCCCACGTGCTGACGCGTCGCCGAGCGATGGCGAGCGGGCGGCCGCGGTGGTGTCCTAGCCCCATGGAAAATCCGACCCCCATGGATCCGGCTGCCTCCATCCACAACGGCGATGGCAGCACCACACCCACTTCCACTTCGCGCAGCGCGGAATTCGGCCAGCGGGCCGCCGATGCGATCGACGCGAAGCGTGATGCGGTGGCGCGCGGCCTCGACGCCGCGGCGTCGACGCTGCAGTCCCGGGCCGGGCGACTGCCCGGTGGTGAGAAAGTCGCCCGGGCTGCGCTGACCACCGCGGACGCGATGGAGCGCGCCGCCGATTACGTGCGCGAGCAGGACGTGAGGGCGATGCTCTCCGACCTGCGCGCGGCGACCAACCGGCATCCGGGCGCCGTGCTGCTCGCGGCGGCGGCGCTGGGCTTCATGCTGGCGCGCGCCTTGTCGCGACGTTGAAGGAGATGCGCATGGCAAACGGCGATCGTCCGGTCTCCGCGGTGTTGCACGACATCGTCGGCAACGTGCAGGACATCGTGCGCTCGGAGCTGCGCCTCGCGAAGACCGAGGTCAGGGGCGAGCTGTCGAAGGCCGGGTCCGCGGCCGTGCTGATCGTCGTGGGGGGACTGCTGCTCACCTTCGGCGTGCTGTTCGTGCTGCTGGCCATCATCTATGCATTGAGCCTCGTCGTGGCCGCCTGGATCGCCGCGCTGATCGTCGGCGTGGTGGTCGGCGTGATCGGTGCGCCCTGCATCGCCGCCGGCATCCGCAGGATCAAGGGCACGCGCGCCGTGCCGAAAACCACGGCCAGCCTCAAGGAGAACGTCGAATGGGCGAAACAACTGACCAGATAGAGGCCGACATTGCCCAGCGACGCCACGACCTCAAGGCCAACCTCGAGGAGCTGGAAACCCGCGTCAAGGAGGCCGCCGACTGGCGCAGCC
>DASTHJ010000349.1:0-3467 GCA_035718265.1 Steroidobacteraceae bacterium
CTCGTGCGCGATCACGGCCTCGAGCTGGTCGGCGCTGAGGCCGGTCAGTGCGCGCACCGGCAGCAGCACGACCGGGCGGAAGAATCCGATCACCGATGGCACGGTGACCAGCCGGCACTCGAAGTACTCGACGGCGCGCGAGATTCCCAGCCGTCGTTGCAGGTTCCTGCACATCGCCACCACGTCGGCAGGCAGGGCCGACAGGTTGCGCCGACGCAGGGTCTCGATGAGCAGCAATCCGAAGGCGATGCGCAATGCCAGCAGGCACACGCCCGCGAGCCAGCCGCGCGCCACCCAGACGAAATCGCGTTCCGGTGCGGTGGCCGACGCGCCGGCCGCGGCTGGCGCCGCACGCGTCGCGGTGACATCTGCGGGGGCTTCCGTCACCACGGCGCGCGGTGCCGCATCGACCAGGTTCGAGCCCGCCTCGAGGCGCGGCTCGCTCAACATCGCGAAGGTCACGCCGAAGGACGCGAGCATCATGACCAGCGCGGCGATGCCGATGAGATAGCGCGTGGTCGCCTCGCGGAACAACGACATCAGCGCCGCGGCCAGCGCGGCGATGGCGGCGCCCTGCCAAAGGAAGTGCAGCAGCGACCAGGCGAGCGTGGGCATCAGATCGGCAGACGTGTTCATGACAGCTTCCTCTCGTACTCATCGAGCATGCGGCGGATTTCCTCGATCTCCTTCTTCGAGCCGCGCCGGCCGGACAGCACGTGCTGCATGAGCTGGCTCGCGGAGCCGCGGAACACGCGCTGCAGGACGTCGGCGGCGAATTGCTGCTTGGTCGTCTCGGCCGGCTGCATGGCCTCGTAGACGTGGGCGCGCTGATCCTCGGTGCGCGTCACCAGCCCCTTGCTGGTCATGATCTGCAGCAGCTTGAGCACGCTGGTGTAGCCGATGTCCTTGGCTTCCGACAGGTCCTCGTGGACTTCGCGCACCGTCGAAGGGCCGCGGCTCCAGAGCACCTGCAGGATTTCCAGCTCGGAAGGAGTGGGTTGGACCTTGGGTTCCTGCTTCATGGGAACCCACGCTACTACGAAGCGCTTCGTAGTGTCAACGAAGACTTTCGTAGATCATGGCGCGCGCGCCGGACGCGGCGCCCTGGTCCGCGTGCTACTGCCTTGTCTGCGTGGGATTTCCCGCCGGTTCCCGATAGTGCTCGTGGATGCGCTGGTGGAATGCGGCCACGCCGTCGCCGCGCGTCAGCGCATTGATGGTGTCGGCCGGGCCGGCCATCAGCTGGTCCTTCGTATACGGAATCACGTACGCGTCCGCGGTCTCGTCGAAGTGCAGCGCCGACCACGGCAGCGGGTGGTACTTCTCGCCCATGCCGAGGAATCCGCCCATGCCGACGATGGCGAACATGATGCGGTCCGAGAGCTTGTCGAGCACCACGTCCTCGACCTCGCCGACGCGCTCGCCACTGGTGTTCTTGACCGGCGTGCCGATGACTTTGCGCGCGCGAATGGCTCGGGTGTGTCCGGAAGCGGTGGGCATGGCTCTCTCCTTGCGTGTACGCCGCAGTGAGCCAAATTCCCGCGTGCGCCGGCATCGGCGCATGACGACGCGGGCTGTCAGCCGTCAGGATGCCGGCTCGAGCAGCACCTGCCAGACGTCGAGCCGCTTCGCGCGAAATGCCGCGGCGCTGGCCGAGAGGTAGTAATTCCACATGCGACGGAACCGCTCGTCGTAGCGCGCCGACATCCGTGACCAGGAGCGCTCGAAATTCGCGCGCCAGGCGAGCAGGGTGCGTTCGTAGCCGTAACCGATGCACTGCCACTGCTTCACGGTGAAGATGCCGCGCACGGCACGCTCGATCTGCTCGCGCGACGGGATCATCGAGTTGGGGAAGATGTACTTGTCGATCCACGGGTCGGTGTGGTTGGTCGACCTGAGGCCGCCGATGGTGTGCAGCAGGAACCTCGCGCCCGGATGCAGGCAGCGGCGGATCACGCGCATGTAGCGACGGTAATTGCGCACGCCGACGTGCTCGAACATGCCGATCGAGAATGCGTGGTCGAACTTCTCGCGCATCTCGCGATAGTCCTGCAGGCGGATCGCCACGGGCAGTCCCTGGCAGCTGCGCCGCGCATACTCGGCCTGCTCCTTCGCGACGGTCACGCCGACGCCCGTGACGCCATATTTCTCGGCGGCGTACTTGAGTGCGCCGCCCCAGCCGCAGCCCACGTCGAGCACGCGATCCTTGGGCTCGAGCCCGAGTTTCCCGAGGGTCAGATCGAGCTTGGCTTCCTGCGCCGCGTCCAGCGTGTCAGCGTGTTCCCAGTACGCGCAGCTGTAGATCATCCGCGCATCGAGCATGCCTTCGTACAGGTCATTGCCCAGGTCGTAGTGGCGCTCGCCGATCTCGAAGGCGCGCGAGCGGCGTTGCATGTTGATCAGGGTTGCCGTGATCCAGGCGAGCGCGTTGCGCCAGGTCTTCACGCGCTCGTCGGCCTTGCCGGCGAACAGGCGATAGATGAAGCCATCGAGATCGCGGACGTCCCACCAGCCGTCCATGTACGACTCCCCCAACCCGAGCGAGCCGTCGGACAAGACGCGCGCAGGGAAATCCTCGTGGTGGACCTGGGGATCCCAGGCATTCGGCCCGTCGATCTGGATGCCACATTCGGCCAGCAGTCCCTCGAGCCGCACGCGCAGACGACTGGGCTTGAACCCTTCCGGCAGCTGCTCGAGCGAGGCCGCGCGCTTCATGCCAAGAGTATCCACGGAATTCGCCACGGCAAGAACCCCGCGGGACCGGGCCCGCCGTGTAGGACTCGTCTGCCGCCTCAGTGCGCGGCCGCGCACTCCAGCTGCCAGAGCACCCCGTTGGTCCAGCCGAAGCCGTCCTGGTTCGGGTATTCCCCCCCGCGGGCTTCGTCATTGCCGGTGACGTCGTATTTCTCGGTCAGCTTGCCGGTCCTGGCGAACACCTCGTCGTTCTCGACGCGCCAGCGCCAGGCGATCGCGTCGGCCAGGTCGTTCTCGCCGTAGCGGCGCAGCCCGCCGATGGTCAGCCATTCGAGCGGCGCCCAGCCGTTGGGCGCATCCCACTGCTGGCCGGTGACGAACATCGTGGGAACCACCCCCTCGGGACGCAGCAGCGTCAGTCGCAGGGTCGAGGCCGCCTGTCTGGCCTGATCGGAATCCGCCACGCCGAAGTACAGCGGGTACATGCTGGCCAGCGTCACGTCGTTCAGCAATTTTTCCTCGCGCCACAGCAGGTCCGTGAACGTGCGCCGCCGTTCGTTCCAGAAAACCTTGCGGATGGCCTGCGCACGGCGCGCGGCGCGCTGTTCCCAGCGCTTCGCGTTCACTTCGTCCTTCGAGACGGCGTAGCCGCGCGCAATCGCGCGCTCGGTCTCGTGCAGCAGTGCATTGAGGTCCACCGGCAGGATGTCGATGGTGCGGATGGTCGACAATGTGCGCCCGTCGGCGAGCCAGCGCGAGCTGAAGTCCCAGCC
>DASTHJ010000350.1:0-3289 GCA_035718265.1 Steroidobacteraceae bacterium
CATGATTTTGGGCCAAAGTTTTTTTGAAACTTTGGAACCTTTCTCAGGTGGCCGGTGTCTCAACACCTGAGCGCGTAAAACCGCTCCCCGCTTCCCTCCCTGAGCGGGTAGCCCGGTACACGAGACCTGTGCCGGGTTAGTCTGGCCCCGGTGGTTCGCCACCGGGGCTTTCTTTTTGAGGGCTGGCGCCCACGATGGAAATCGGCGCCGAAGCGGCGCCATCCGTGAGTGGCACGGCGGTCCCTTGACCATCACCGCGATGCCTCCCTAGAAGTGCGCCGACGTACACCGGAATCCAATCCCCGGCACAGGGGTCAAGCGTCCAGCATCGCGAGGAGGCGGCTTTGTGCTTCCTTCACACCCGTGCGGTCGTGGGCGGAGAAGAGCTGGGCGGTCATGCCGGTATCAAGCCGTTGGCGGGCTTCCTTGAGCGCGGCGGATCTTTCCCGTTGATTGAGCTTGTCGGACTTGGTCAGCAGCACGTGTACCTGCCAGCCCGACGCCGCGGCCCAGGCCAGCAGCTGCTCGTCCGCGTCGGTGATTCCGCGCCGGATGTCGACGATCAAAAACAACCCGGCCAGGAATTCGCGCGCCGGCAACGACTCGATGAGCCGCGTCCATTGATCGCGCTCGGCGGCGGTTGCCTCGGCATAGCCGTAGCCCGGCAGGTCGATGATCCGACGGCCGGGCTCGAGCTCGAAGAAGTTCAGTAGTTTGGTCCGGCCCGGCGTCTTGCTGGTACGTGCCAGTCCGAGTCGCGCGGTGATGGAATTGATGGCGCTCGACTTGCCGGCATTGGAGCGGCCGGCGAACGCCACCTCGCGGGCGGGCTCGGCCGGAAACTGGTTCACGTCGGCGGCGGAAAGCAGGAAGCGTGCCTTGGGGAATTGCACGGAGCCTAGTGTACAATTCGCCGCCTTCGAGGGAGCCCGCAAGACCATGATTGAGAGCCGTTTTTCCATGAAGTTCGCTGCCGTCCTGTTTTCCGTCGGGTTCAGCTTCGCGCCGGCCGCTTTCGCCCAGGAGGCCGCGCCTGCCGCCGCCCCCATCGTGGGATCCGCCGAGGCCGGCGCCGCCAAGGCGGCGGTCTGCACCGCGTGTCACGGCGTCAATGGCAACAGCGTCAATCCGGAGTGGCCGAACCTGGCCGGGCAGAACGCCGTGTACCTGCGCGAGCAGCTCGAGATGTTCAAGGCAAAGAAGCGCAACAACCCGGTCATGCAGCCCATCGTCGATCCGCTCAGCGAACAGGACATCGCTGACCTGGCGGCGTACTTCGCGACGCAGACCCCCGCGGGTCTCGAAGCCGATCCTTCTTATTGGAAAGCGGGCGAGGCTCTCTATCGCTCCGGCGACACGACGCGCGACATTCCCGCCTGCGCGGCCTGCCACGGCCCCTCGGGCCAGGGGAATCCGGCCGCCGGCTACCCGGCGTTGCGCGCCCAGCATTCCGTGTACACCGTGAAGCAGCTTCAGGATTACCTCACCAGGAATCGCTACCGTGACGGCACCGATCCCGGGGTCGTGAACAGCACGCGCAACAGCGCGATGATGACCACGATCGCGGCGCGGCTGAGTCCCGAAGACATCCGCAATCTGGCGTCGTACCTGCAGGGCCTGCGTTAATTCCGTGAACCGCGGCATCGTCATCGCAAGCGGGCTGGCCATCGCGGCGGCGGCCACGGCCTTTTCGATGCGCGCCTGCGCGGCGACGCGGACACCGGCGGCGAACTCCCAGCCGGCTGCCGCGGCTGCGGCCACACCCGCCCCCGTCAGCCAGTGGGAAGCAGGTGTCAATTACGACGTACTGGCCTATCCGCAGGCCACGAAGCCCGCTCCCGGCAAGGTGGAGGTCAACGAGGTCTTCTGGTACGGCTGTGGCCATTGTTATGCGCTCGATCCCGTGCTCGAGGCCTGGAAGAAGGACAAGCCGGCGTACATCGAATTCGTGCGCATCCCGGTGATCTGGGGACCGGTCCACGAGCAGCACGCCCGGCTCTTCTATACGCTGCAGAAGCTCGGGCGGGAGGATCTGCACTCCAAGGTGTTCGACGCGATCCACCGCGGCGGAAAAATGCTGGCCGCGCAGGACAGCGCCGAGGGGCGCGCGCAGCAGCTGGCGTTCTTCAAGGAGAACGGCGTCTCCGAGCAGGAATTCAACGCCGCCTATGATTCTCCTGAAGTGCAGGCCAACGTGCGCAAGGCCCGGCAGCTCACCGAGAGCTACGGGATTGCGAGTGTGCCCACGATGATCGTCGCCGGCACGTACTCGACCAGCGTTTCGCAGGCCGGCGGCAGCAACCAGCTGCTGGCGCTCATCAACGATCTCGCGGCCCGCGAGCAGCGCCGCTAGCGCGCCCGCGCCGGCGGCATCCCAGGGCGCAACCGGGCGACACTCCGATGCTCAGCGCCTTCGTTCCGCAACCCCAGGGACTGGCGCGCTTCGAATTGCGCGCCGGCTCGGCCATTCCCGCGGAATCCATCTGGCTGGATCTGCTCGAGCCCGCGCCGAGCGAAGAAAAGCAGGTCGAGAGCTTCCTGTCGATCGAGGTGCCGACCCGCGACGAGATGCGCGAGATCGAAGCGTCCAACCGCCTCTACGAGGAGGACGGCGCGCTGTACATGACCGCCACGGTGGTCACGAAGCTGGATTCAGACCTGCCCGAGAGCACGCAGATCACCTTCATCCTGACCAGCGCCAAGCTGGTGACCAATCGTTACGTCGATCCGCTGCCATTCCGGCGGTTCATCGCCTATGCGGAGCGCCACCCGAACTCCTGCAGTTCGCCGCCATCGGTGCTCGCCGGGCTCGTGGAATCGGTCGTCAATCGCGTGGCCGATGTCATCGAGCGGGTGGCCACCGACCTCGACGGCGCCTCCGCGGAGGTGTTCAGCGCGTCGCGCCGCAAGCGAGGCGCGTTCCGCGACTTCCGCGCGGTGCTCGAGCGCCTCGGGCAGAACGGCGAGCTGATCTCCAAGGCGCGCGAGAGCCTGGTGAGCCTGGGCCGGCTCCTGACCTTCGTGCAGCAGAGCACGGTGGTGCCGATCTCGGACGACGTACGGGCGCGATTCCGCACGCTGTCGCGCGACGTGCTGGCCATGAGCGATCACGCCTCGTTCCTGGGAACGAAGGTGTCTTTCATCCTCGACGCCACGCTGGGACTCATCAACATCGACCAGAACAACATCCTCAAGATCTTCTCGGTGGTCACCGTGTTCCTGCTGCCGCCTTCGGTGATCGGTGCGGTGTTCGGCATGAATTTCTCGAAAATGCCCTGGCTGCACGACA
>DASTHJ010000351.1:0-5108 GCA_035718265.1 Steroidobacteraceae bacterium
ACCTTCACGCCCGTCGGGATGGAAATCATCATCGTGGACAGCGTGAAGAACAGCTGGCCGGCGAGCGGCATGCCCACCGTGAACATGTGGTGCGCCCAGACGATGAACGACAGGAAGGCAATGGCCGCGGTGGCGTACACCATCGCCGCGTAGCCGAACAGCGGCTTGCGCGAGAAGGTCGGGATGACCTCCGACACGATGCCGAACGCCGGCAAGATGAGGATGTACACCTCCGGGTGTCCGAAGAACCAGAAGATGTGCTGGTACATCACCGGATCGCCGCCGCCCGAGGCGGAGAAGAACGACGTGCCGAAGAAATGGTCGGTGAGCAGCATGGTCACCGCGCCGGCGAGCACCGGCATGGTCGCGATCAGCAGGTAGGCGGTGATCAGCCAGGTCCAGCAGAACAGCGGCATGTTGAGCAGGCCGACGCCCGGCGCGCGCATGTTCATGATCGTGACGATCACGTTGATGGAACCGAGGATCGAGCTGGCGCCCATCAGGTGGATGGCGAAGATCGTCATCGGGAAGCCGTCGCCCTGCTGCAGCGACAGCGGCGGATACAGCGTCCAGCCGCCGGCCGGGCCGCCGCCGGGCACCAGCATCGTGGACAGCAGCAGCGTGAACGCGAACGGCAGGATCCAGAAGCTGAAGTTGTTGAGGCGCGGCAGCGCCATGTCGGGCGCGCCCACCTGCATCGGGATCATCCAGTTGGCGAGACCCGTCCACGCCGGCATGACCGCGCCGAAGATCATGATCAGCGCGTGCATGGAGGTCATCTCGTTGAACACCATCGGATCGAGGATCTGCAGGCCCGGCTTGAACAGCTCGGCGCGGATCAGCATGGCCATGAAGCCACCGACGAAGAACATGGTGCACGCGAAGATCAGGTACATCGTGCCGATGTCCTTGTGGTTCGTCGCGTAGACCCAGCGTCGCCAGCCGTGGGCCGGGCCGTGATGGGCGTGATCGTCGTGGGCGTGATCGGCGGTGATGTCGTGTGATGCCATGTCTAACTTCTCGTCTGAAACTGGGTGCTGTTACTGGGCAACGGCGGGGTGCGCGGCCGAGGCCGTCACGGCCGGCGCGTCCGGCGCCACCGCGGCGAGCTTCTGCTCGGCCTGCCTGGCGCGCAGCCAGGCGTCGAACTCGGCCGGGGACTTCACTTCCACGACGATCGGCATGAAGCCGTGGTCGCGGCCGCAGAGCTCGGCGCACTGGCCGCGGTAGGTGCCGACCTTGTCGGCATCCACCTGGACCCACAGCTCGTTCACGTAGCCGGGGATGGCGTCCTTCTTCATGCCGAAGTCCGGCACCCACCAGGCGTGGATCACGTCCTGCGCGGTGAGCAGGAAGCGGATCTTCTGGCCCGCCGGGATCACCAGCGGGTTGTCCACGTCGAGCAGGTAGTGGGGAATCGTTTCCGGATCGATGCCCGAGTCGAGCTGGCGGGCCGCGTCGCTGTCGCGCTTGAGGGTCGAGAAGAAGCTGACGTCCTGGCCGAGGTACTCGTATTCCCATTTCCACTGGTAGCCGGTGACCTTGATGTTGAGGTCGACGCTGCCCATGTCCTCGATGCGGATGAGCGACTTGGCGATCGGCACGGCAATGGCGACCAGGATCAGGATCGGCACCACGGTCCAGACCACTTCGACGCGCGTGCTGTGCACCAGCGTCTTGTCGGCCTCGGCACCCTGCGACTTACGGAACTTGATCATCGAGTAGATCATCACGCCGAACACCACCACGGCGATGGCCACGCACACCCACAGGATGAGCATGTGCAGGCCGTAGATCTCCTTGCTGAGGATGGTGACGCCCTCGGGCATGTTGAGTGCCCAGTCGGCATGCGCGACGGATGCAAGCAGCGCGAACAGCGGGATGGCGGCGGCCTGCAATCCACGGCGCGCGGAACGATTCTTCATTTGAACGCTCATCGATGACCTCAAGAAAACTGATCCGGTGAACCCGAGCACGGCAGTGCCGGCGATTGGTTCATGCCGCCGATCAGCAGCTTCAATTGAGCTGCCAGGTGGCGGCGCTCCTCCTCTGTCAAAAACGTGCCTACTTCGTGACTCCGGCCGTGCGACTCGATGACGAGTTGGCCGCGGTGGAGGGGCGATTTCGGGCGGCGGATTTTAACCTGTGCCCAGTGGCGCGGGAACACGACGCGGCGCCGCAGCGCCGGCGCGAGGTCATGAGAATATTCAATCGTGACTTCGTTCTCGCCGACTTCGATGTGCTCGTGCTCGAAGCGTCTTGCCATATTCGTCTTCAACGCCCACACGAGCAGCAGGATTTCCGCGCCCGCGAACGGCAGGATCGGCCAGTAGCCCATCGCGGTGGCCGCGCCCGCGACGCCCAGCGTGGGCACGCAGACGCTCGCCAGGAACAGTCGCGCGCCGCGCAGGCTGAGCGAACAGTTGGGAGTCAGGTCGAAGCAGTGGGCGGTCAACACGGGCCGCGACTATACCAGTCATTTTGCAGGCTGACTCAAAGACTTACGAGCTTTTCCGCAGCCTCCGACGCCCATGAAGGCGGTGCCTCCGGAGTAGGGCGAAACCCCACGGGGACGACGCCCAGCGGTGCCCCGCCGAAACGGCCGCTCAGCGTGTCGATGTTCGCGTCCGCGAGCGGCATTTCGCTGTGCAATCGGTTGGCGATCCACCCCGCGAACCGCATGCCGCGCGCGCGGATTGCCTCGTGCGTCAGCAAGGCGTGATTCAGGCAGCCCAGTCGCAGGCCGACCACGAGGATCACGGGGAACGCGAGCTTTTCCGCGACCTCCGCCATGGTCTCGGTGGCGGAGATCGGCGCCAGCCAGCCGCCCGCGCCTTCCACGAGCAGCAGGTCGGAGACGTCCGCGAGCTTGCGCCGCGCCTCGGCGATGCGCTCGTGACGGATCGTCACGCCATCGGCGCGCGCCGCCAGGTGCGGCGAGGCCGGCGTCCTGAGCAGCCAGGGATTCACGTCCTCGCACGCCGCCGTGACGTTGCTCGCGGCTAACAACTCGAGCACGTCGTCGTTGAATTCGCCGCGCGGCGTCTTCACCGTGCCGGCAGCGACGGGTTTCATCACGCCGACGCGCAGCCCGCGCGCCACCAGTGCGCGAGTCAGGGCCGCCGCGACCAGCGTCTTGCCGACGCCCGTGTCCGTGCCGGCGATGAAGAACCCCGGCGCCACTACTTCCGCCGGATGGCGCCCGGAGAAATCACGGTTTCACGCGGAAATCGCGCGGATTCCATGCCGCGCGGTTCGCCGCCCCAGGCGCTGGCGTGGATCACTTCCCACGTGGCGGGCAGCTTGCCATCGCGACGCCGGCCCTCGTAGGCCTGCGACATCGCCGCGAATCTTCGCCGGCCCATGAGTCCGCGTGCGCGTCCGGCGGTGACATTGTGCGCGCCGATGGCCTTGAGCTCGCGCATCAGCGTCGTGACGTCGGGATAGCGCGCGACGATGCGGTCCACGTCGAGCACCGGCTCGGCGAGCCGGGCGTGCAGCAGCGCGCTGCCCAGCGCGTGCGGATCGAAGAAGTGATTCACGTGATTGCGGTCGTCGCCGGCCGCCCAGGACTCGCGCAATTCCGCGAGCGTGCCGGGCCCGAACGTGCTGAACGAGAACAGGCCGCCGGGCTTGAGCACGCGCGCGATTTCGGCGAACACCGCATCGAGATCGTCGCACCACTGCAGCATCAGGTTGCTGAACACCAGGTCGAAGGCGCCGTCGGCGAACGGCAAGGCGTACGCGTCGGCCCGCACGCGCTCGAAGCGCCGCAGCCAGCGTGACTGCTGGCGCGCCTGCGCGAGCATCCCCGGTGCGATGTCGACCGCCACCACCGTGGCCTTGGGAAATCGCCGCTTCAACGCGCGCGCGCCGTGGCCGGTGCCGGCGCCCAGGTCCAGCACCGACTGCGGCATCACCCGCAATTCCTCGAGTCGCACGAGCAGCTCGTCGCGCACGCGCTTCTGCAGCTCCGCGGCCGCATCGTAGCCGCCGCTGGCGCGATCGAAGGCACGCGCCACGGCGCGGCGATCGAGCCCGAAGATTTGCCGCGGATCGCCGTTGTTCATGCGACCGGTGCTCGCGCCGCCAGCGCGCCCGCGAAGGCATCGACGAGTGCATCCACCTGCGCTTCCTCGTGCGAGGCGGACAGCGTCACGCGCAGGCGCGCCGTGCCCTGCGGTACCGTCGGCGGCCGGATCGCGGTGACCAGAAACCCGCGGCTCTCGAGCACGCGACTCATCTCTAGCGCGCCCGCCGCCTCGCCCACCACCACCGGCACGATGGTGGTCTCGCCAGTGGTGTCAGGCTGGGAATCCCCACCGGCCGCAATGCCGACACCGATGCCCTCCTCGCGCAACGCCTGATGAAACCGCCGCGACAAGGCCAGCGCTTTCTCGCGCCGCCAGGACTCTCGCTGGCTCACGCGCAGTGCCGCGCGCGTGGCCGCGGCCACGGCCGGTGGCAAGGCCGTCGTGTAGATGTAGGTACGCGATCGCTGCAGCAGGTACTCGATCAGGTCCGCATCGCCCGCGACAAAGGCCCCGAAAGTGCCGAACGCCTTGCCAAAGGTACCGATCAGCACGGGCACGTCGTCGGCGCTCAGCGCCAGCTGCTCGCAGCAGCCGCCGCCACTGCCGCCCAGCACGCCGAGGCCATGCGCGTCGTCGACGATCAGCCAGGCCCGGGCGGCCCGCGCCGCATGGGCGAGCTCGCGCAAGGGTGCGACATCGCCGTCCATGCTGAACACACCATCGGTCACGAGCAGCCGCGTGGCCCCGGTGATCGCGGCCAGGAGTTCACGCGCGTGGCTCGCGTTGCCATGCCGGTAGCGCCGCACCTCGCTTCCCGACAACCGGCAGCCGTCGATCAGTGATGCATGATTGAGCTTGTCCGCGACCACCGCACCATTTTGATCCGCCAACGTTCCAATCACCCCCAGGTTTGCCATGTATCCCGTCGAGAAGACCAGCGCGCGGTCGCGCCCGGTGAACGCGGCGAGTTCCTCCTCGAGGGCTTCGTGCTCCACCCCGTGTCCCGTCACCAGGTGAGAAGCGCCGCTGCCGACGCCATGCTTCTCCGCCGCCTCGACGAAGGCTTGCCGCACC
>DASTHJ010000352.1:0-4333 GCA_035718265.1 Steroidobacteraceae bacterium
CGGGTGGAATCTCGGGCACAATGACTTCGCTTCGGTGGGGAGCGCACAGCACTGCATGGGCGTGCACGTCATGCTCACCGCAGTGCGCGGCGCCATCGGACCTCCCGCGGGCATACTCGTCTATCAATGGCTGGAGGCGGCGAAGCCCGGCACGGGCGTGTGTTCGCCGCCCTTGCCGCCGGCGTTCGTGACGGCCGGCGCCCGCGGATTCTTGCACGTGCGGCGTGTGATGCACGCGCCGCGGCGTGCACTCGGTAGTTAGGATTCTTGCTCGCAGAGGTTGTGACGATGAAGAAGAAGAGTGTGGACCAGCGGAAGTATTCCCGGCTGGTGGTCGACGGCGCGAAGCAGTCGCCGTCCCGCGCCATGCTGCGCGCCGTGGGCTTCCAGGACGCGGACTTCGGCAAGCCGCAGATCGGCGTGGCGTCGACCTGGGCGAATCTTACGCCGTGCAATGTCCACATCAACGAGCTGGCCGCCCAAGCCGTGGCCGGCGCCGACGCCGCCGGCGGCAAGGGCGTGCTGTTCAACACCATCACGGTGTCCGACGGCATCTCCATGGGCTCGCCGGGCATGCGCTATTCGCTGGTGTCGCGCGAGGTCATCGCGGACTCGATCGAAACCGTGGTCGGTGCGGAGGGCTTCGACGGCTTCGTCGCGATCGGCGGCTGCGACAAGAACATGCCGGGCTGTGCGATGGCCATCGCGCGGCTGAACCGTCCGGCCGTGTTCGTGTACGGCGGTACGATCCGGCCCGGCGCGAAGCGCCGCGACATCGTCGCCGTGTTCGAGGCGGTCGGCGGGCACGCGGCGGGCCGCGTCTCCGACGCGGAGCTGCTCGAAGTGGAGCGCACCGCGATTCCGGGCCCGGGCAGCTGCGGCGGCATGTACACGGCGAACACGATGGCCTCGGCCATCGAGGCGCTCGGACTGTCGCTGCCTAACAGCTCGGCACAGGAAGCGGTCGGCCAGGCCAAGCGCGCCGATTGCCGGCGCGCCGGTGCCGCGGTCGTCGAGCTCGTGCAGGCCGGCATCACGCCGCGCGACATCCTCACCAGGAAGGCCTTCGAGAACGCGATCACGGTGTCGATCGCGCTCGGTGGCAGTACCAACGCGGTGCTGCACCTGCTCGCGATCGCACACGCGGCGCGGGTCAGATTGGGACTACAGGATTTCACGCGGATCGGCAGACGCGTACCGTTGCTCGCCGACGTGCGTCCCAGCGGACGCTATTTAATGTCCGAACTCATCGCGATCGGCGGGATCCAGCCCTTGATGAAGCGATTGCTCGATGCAGGCCTGCTGCACGGTGATTGCCTGACGGTCACCGGAAAAACCCTGGCGGAGAATTTGCGCGACGTCGCCGACTATCCGCCAGGCCAGGACATCGTGCGGCCGCTGAGCGCGCCCATCAAGAAGGACAGTCATCTCGTCGTGATGTACGGCAATCTCGCGCCCGAGGGCGCGGTCGCGAAGATCTCCGGCAAGGAAGGACTGCGCTTCACCGGTACGGCACGCGTGTTCGACGGCGAAGAACGTGCCACCGCGGCCATCCTCGCCGGCAGGGTCAAGGCGGGGGACGTGGTGGTGATCCGCTACGAAGGTCCGCGCGGCGGACCCGGAATGCGCGAGATGCTCAGCCCGACCGGCGCCATCATGGGTCGTGGTCTCGGCGACAAGGTGGCACTGATCACTGACGGAAGATTTTCCGGCGGGAGTCATGGATTCGTGGTTGGACATATCTCTCCCGAGGCGGCGCTCGGTGGGCCCATTGGCCTGCTTCGGGACGGCGACGTGATCTCGATTGATGCAGTGAAGCGCACGCTGGAGCTCAAGCTGAGCGCGGCGGAGCTGCGCAAGCGGCGTGCGAAATGGAAGGCGCCGAAGCCTTATGCAACACAGGGCGTGCTCGCGAAGTACGCACGGAATGTGTCAAGCGCATCGCTCGGCGCGGTGACCGACTGACAGTGAAAAGTGACTGCACGATTCGCGTGATGCCAAGCCAGTCGCAAACAGACTTGTTGTCAGGCCACCCGGCTGCGGTTACAGTTCGGCGGCTTTGGACCGGCACCAGAGCTCAAAACGTTAATCTGATTACTACGATGGCCATGCTCGAGCATTGGAGCAGGCCGGGGGACGGAACGAACGAACGGTTGCACTGGTCGGAAAGCTTGGTTACTTTCCGCCACCCCGTTTGACGCGCCGATTAGTTGTTTCACTCGCGACCACGGGAAAAAATGGCCGCCTACGCACAAGATTCGAATTTTCTGACCCGCCGCGGCGTCGTTGCCGCAGCGATCGTCGCGCTCCATATCCTCGCGGCCTGGGGGTTCGCCTCCGGCCTCGCCACCAGGGCCATCCAGGCGCTGGCACCCCCGATCGAAGCCGACATCGTCGAGGAAGTGAAGCAGGAGGACGAGCCGCCTCCGCCGCCACCCCCCGAAATGGAGCGCCCGCCCGTCGAGGTCCCCCCTCCGGAAGTCACCATCGACCTGCCGATGGAGACCACCTCCACCGCCATCCAGGACGTCACCGACAAGCCACCGCCGCCGGCTCCGCCGCCGCCGGTGCGCGTGGCGGGGACGCCCGCCAAGATGACCCGTCCGGCGAACCCCGATGACTACTATCCGCCGGGTGCGATCCGTCGCGAAGAGCAGGGCTCACCGGTGGTGCAGGCCTGTGTCGGTCCGAACGGCAGGCTGCTGCGCGAGCCCGTCATCACGGATACTTCCGGCTTCCCTGATCTCGATGGCGCCGCCATCAAGGTTGCGAAGGCCACACGTTATGCGCCAGGCACCGAAGGCGGCACGGCGCTGCCCGAGTCGTGCATCAAGTTCAAGGTCAAGTTCGTTCTGAAGAACAACTAGCCATCAATGCCGGTGCGGTGGTGATGAGCCGCCGCGCTGAATTTCGTCATCGAGGAAATCATGGAACCAACTGCTGCTGCTGTCCCCGAAACCAACCCGTATGGCCTTCAGGGCCTGTGGGAAAATGGAGGCCCCATCGTCCAGGCCACGCTGATCATCCTGCTGATCATGTCCGCGGTGTCCTGGTACATCATCTTCTCGAAGCTCTGGGACCAGCGCCGCCTGCGCAAGGGTGCCAAGGTGGTCGAGAAGCAGTTCTGGAGCTCGGGTTCTCTCAAGGAAGCTGTCGACCGTCTGCCCAAGGACAGTGACTTCCGCGCGGTGGCCGAAGACGGCCTGCGCGCCTCGGCGCACCACGAAGGTCGCCTGACGGACCGCATCGACCTGCACGAGTGGGTGACCATGTCGCTGCAGCGCTCGGTCGACTCGGTGAACAGCAAGCTGTCCAACGGCCTCGCGTTCCTCGCGACGGTGGGTTCCACCGCCCCGTTCGTCGGCCTGTTCGGCACCGTCGTCGGCATCCTGAAGGCGCTCGTGAACATCGGCGTCAGCGGCCAGGCTTCGATCGACAAGGTCGCCGGTCCGGTCGGCGAGGCGCTCATCATGACGGCCATCGGTCTGTTCGTCGCCGTGCCGGCGGTCATGGGTTACAACTGGCTGCTGCGCCGTAACAAGTCGATCAGCGAGAGCCTGCGCAACTTCGCCTCCGACCTGCATGCCTACCTGGTGGGTGGTGCGCGCGTGTCGCAGGGTGCCCCGGTCGCCGGAGTGAAGAAGTAAACCGGTCTTCGACCGGTTTACGTTTTCACATCAACAGGACCCGGTGAGGTAATTCGAAATGGCAATGAGTGTCGGGCAGGACAGTGGCGAAGAGGCCACTGCCATAGCGGACATCAACACGACTCCGCTCGTGGACATCATGCTGGTGCTGCTGATCATCTTCCTGATCACGGTCCCGGTGCTCAAGAAGTCGTACGTGACGCTTCCGAAGGCGGTCAACATTCCGACGCAGACCAAGCCGGAAAACATCACGCTGCAGGTCGACAAGGCAGGCACGATCTACTGGAACGGCGGCATCATCAACGACAAGCAGGTGTTCTTCCAGCGCATCGTTGGCGAAGCCCGCAAGGTCCCGCAGCCGGAGTTCCACCTGCGCGGCGACAAGGAAGCCCGCTGGGAATACATCGGCCGCGCCATCTACAGCCTGCAGCGTGGCGGCATCGTCAAGGTCGGTTTCATCACCGAGCCCGACCCGAAGAGCATCCACGTCACGCGCTGAGACAATCGAGGTAGTTTTTCATGGCAATGAGTGTGGGAAGCGCCGGCGAAGGTGCACCGATGATGGAGATCAACACGACTCCGCTCATCGACGTCATGCTGGTGCTCATCATCGTGCTGATCATGTCGATCCCGATCATGACGCACGCGACGAAGCTCGACATGCCGCAGACCAACAATCCGCCGCC
>DASTHJ010000353.1:0-7924 GCA_035718265.1 Steroidobacteraceae bacterium
GGCGGACGGCCTATACATCGATGCGACGTTCGGGCGCGGCGGGCACACGGCACTCATCCTCGGGGCACTCGGTCCCGAAGGGCGCGTGCTCGCGTTCGACCGCGACCCGGCGGCCATCGCGGCCGGACACCGCCGTTTTCCCGACGAAGTGCGGCTTACGCTCGTCGGCGCGCCGTTTGCCGATATCGCCGCGCGCGTGCCGCAGCTCTCGCAGGGCCGGCCCGTGCGCGGCATCTTGTTCGATCTCGGCGTCTCCTCCCCGCAGCTCGACGATCCGGCGCGTGGTTTCAGCTTCCGGGCGGACGGCCCGCTCGACATGCGCATGGACCCGGCGGGCGGCGAACCGGTTTCCGCATGGCTCGCGCGGGCGGGCGAGCCTGAGATTCGCGAGGTGATCGCGACACTCGGCGAAGAGCGCTTCGCGCGGCGCATCGCCGCGAACATCGTCGCGGAGCGCGCCCGCCAGCCGATCACGCGGACGCTGCAGCTCGCCGAGCTGGTGGCGCGCGCGGTGCGCACGCGCGAACCGGGCAAGCATCCGGCGACGCGCACCTTCCAGGCGCTGCGCATGCACGTCAACGACGAGCTCGGGCAGTTGCGCCGCGCGCTCGATGGCGCGCTCGGGCTGCTGGCCGTGGGCGGACGGCTCGCCGTCATCAGTTTCCACTCGCTCGAGGATCGGATCGTCAAGCAGTTCATCCAGGCGCACTCGGGCGTCGATCCGGTATACGCCGGATTGCCGGTGGTGCCGGAGAGCGCGCAGCCGCGCCTGCGCCGCGTCGGCAGCAAGCAGCGTGCCGGCGAAGCCGAGCTCGCGGCCAACCCGCGCGCGCGCTCCAGCGTGCTGCGCGTCGCCGAAAAGGTGCGCGCATGAGCGCGCTGTCGCGCCGGGCACTGCTCCTGGCCGTGCCGTTGCTGTGGGTGGCGGCGCTCGGCTCGGCGGCCGGGGCCATCTACTCGAAGCACCGCGCGCGCGAGCTGTTCGTGCAGCTCGAGCGCCTGAATGCGCGGCGCGACAACCTGGAGATCGAGTGGAGCCAGCTGCAGCTCGAACAGAGCGCCTGGTCGACGCACGCCTTCGTGGAGAACGTCGCCGGCGCCAAGCTCAAGATGGCGATGCCGCCGCCCCGGGAAATCGAGCTGGTGTCGCCACAATGAGGGCCGCGCCGTGAAGGTGTTCTCCGCAAAGCGCGACGCACGCGCGCGCAGCGACGGCGGCGGCTCGCGCGAGGAGGCGCGCACGTTCCGCTGGCGCGCCAACTTCGTGCTGGCGCTGCTGGTCCTGAGCGCGCTCGGACTGGTCTATCGCGCGGTGCAGCTGCAGCTCACCGACCACGCGTTCCTCGCCGGGCAGGGTGACGCACGCTTCTCGCGCGTCGCGCAGATCACCGCGACGCGCGGCACGATCACCGACCGCTACGGCGAGCCGCTCGCGGTGTCGACGCCGGTGGATTCGGTGTGGGTGAATCCCAAGGAGCTGGCGCTGGCCATCGACCAGCTGCCGCGCCTCGCCAAGGCGCTGAAGCGCGACAAGGGCGAGATCGAGCGCCGCGTCACCTCCAATCTGGATCGCGAATTCCTCTATCTCGCGCGCCACATGCAGCCGGCCGAAGCGCAGAAGATCCGCGCGCTGGAGATTCCCGGCGTGTACCTGGCGCGCGAGTACCGGCGCTACTACCCGGCCGGCGAAGTGGCCGGGCACGTGGTCGGCTTCACCAACGTCGACGACCAGGGCCAGGAGGGCCTCGAGCTCGCCTTCGATCACTGGCTCGCGGGCGAGGACGGCGCGAAGCGCGTGATCCAGGACCGCTACGGCAAGATCGTGCAGAACGTCGAGGAAATCCGCGCGATGCGTCCCGGTCGGAACCTCGTGCTGTCCATCGACCTGCGCATCCAGTACCTGGCGTACCGCGAGCTGAAGGCCGCGATCCGCGACCAGCGCGCCAAGGCGGGCACGGTGGTCGTGCTGGACGTGACCACCGGCGAAGTGCTCGCCATGGTGAACCAGCCGGCGTTCAACCCGAACGACCGCGGGCAGATCGCGCCGCGCACCTACCGCAACCGCGCGATCACCGACATCATCGAGCCGGGCTCGACGATCAAGCCGTTCTTCGTGGCCGCGGGTCTCGCCGCCGGCCGCTATCACGCCAGCAGCGTGATCGACACCTCGCCCGGATACATCAAGGTCGGATCGCACATCTTCGAGGACGAGCACGGCAGCCTCGGGCGCGTGAATCTCGCCACCATCCTCGCCAAGAGCTCGAATGTCGGGATGGGCATGCTGGCGCTGTCGCTCGAGCCGCAGCGCATGTGGAGTACGCTCAACGACTTCGGCTTCGGCCAGGTCACCAGCAGCGGTTTTCCGGGTGAATCCGCCGGACTGCTGAGTCACTACTCGCATTGGCGTCCGATCGGCATCGTCACGATGTCGCATGGCTACGGACTGTCGGTGACGCCGCTGCAACTCACGCATGCCTACGCGACGCTCGGCGCCATGGGCGTCGCGCGTCCGGTGTCCTTCCTGCGCGTCGATGCGCCGCCCGAGGGGACGAGCGCGTTGAGTCCCGAGCACAGCCGCGAGCTCATCGACCTGCTGGAGTCCGTGGTCGCGACCGAAGGCGGCACCGGAAAGCGCGCGGCGATCCCCGGATATCGCGTCTCCGGCAAGACCGGCACCGCGTGGAAGGCCACGGCCGGTGGCTACTCCACCGACAAGTACCTGGCGGTGTTCGCCGGCGTCGCGCCGGCCAGCGACCCGCGCCTCGCCGCGGTGGTGGTGATCGACGAACCGGGCGCGGGCAAATACTACGGCGGCGACGTCGCCGCGCCGGTGTTCTCGGGCGTGGTCGGCGGCGCGCTGCGGCTGCTGGCCGTGCCGCCGGACGCGCCGGTGCGCGACGAACGGGAGCCCGGCCAGCCGCTCCGACAGGTGGCGATCCGGTGAGCGGCGTGCGAAGTCTTTCGCGGCTGCTCGACGGCTTCGCGCAGCTGCCGCGCGACCTCGAGGTGACCGACCTCACGCAGGATGGCCGCGCCGCGCGTCCGGGCTGCGCGTTCCTGGCGGTGCATGGCACGCACGAGCACGGGCTCAGGTACGCGCCGCAGGCCGTCGCGAACGGCGCGCGCGCCGTGCTCTGGGAGCCGGCGCCGGTGGCGCAGGTCCCGGACCTGCCGTCGCAGATCCTGGTCGCGCCCGTGCCGCACCTGCGCGAGCACGCCAGCGCCATCGCCGACCGGTTCTTCGGCGCGCCGTCGCGCGGGCTCGCGGTGGCGGGCATCACCGGCACCAACGGCAAGACCACCTGCGCCTATCTGCTGGCGCAGGCGCTGCAGTCCGCGGGACGCGCCGCGGCCTACATGGGCACGATCGGCACGGGCCGGCCCGGCGCGCTCGCCGCGAGCGCGCTCACCACCGGCGACGCGGTCACGGTGCAGCGCACGCTGGCGCGGCTCGCCGCCGAGGGCGCCGCCAACGTCGCGATGGAGGTGTCTTCGCACGCCATCGACCAGTGGCGCGTCGCGGCGGTGCGGTTTCGCACCGCGGCCTTCACCAACCTGACGCGCGACCACCTCGATTACCACGGCAGCATGGAGAGCTACGCGGCCGCGAAGGCGCGGCTGTTCGCGCGCGCCGAGCTCGAGTCGCGCGTCATCAACGTCGACGACCCGGCGGGCCGCCAGCTGGCCATCGATCCGCGGGGTCGCGGACGGCTGGTGGTGACCAGCCGTGGCCACCAGTCGCTGGCGCGTGCCGCCGACGGCTTCGTGCGCGCCATGCACGTCGAGTTGTCGGCACGCGGCATCGGGCTCGAGTTCGATTCGAGCTGGGGATCCGGCGCGCTGCAGACTGCGCTGATCGGCGACTTCAACGTCGACAACCTGCTGACCGTCACCGCGATCCTGCTCGACTGGGGACTCACGCCCGAGCAGGTCGCGCAGGCACTGGCGCACGTGCACGCGGCGCCCGGGCGCATGGAGACGCTCGGTGGCGGACGCGCGCCGCTCGCGGTGGTCGACTATGCGCACACGCCGGACGCGCTGCGCAAGGCGCTGACGGCGGCGCGCGCGCATGCGCGGGGCCGCCTGGTGGTGGTGTTCGGCTGCGGCGGCGACCGGGATCCGGGCAAGCGTCCGCTGATGGGCGGCATCGCGGCCGAGCTGGCCGACGACATCGTCATCACCGACGACAACCCGCGCACCGAGTCTCCCGACGCGATCACGGCGGCGATCGCCGCGGGCATCCCGCCCGGGCATCCGTATCGCATCGAGCACGACCGCGGGCGGGCGATCCGCGACGCCATCGTCGACGCCAACGACGACGACGTGGTCGTGGTGGCGGGCAAGGGGCACGAGGACTACCAGATCTACGGCGAGGAGCGCCGCACGTTCAGCGATCAGAAGACGGTCGCCGCCGCGCTCACTTCCCGCCAGGCGGGTGCGGCATGAAACGCACGCTGCTCGAATTTGCGCAGGCCTGCGGCGGCGAGCTGAGCGGCGCCGATCGTGCATACGTGGGCGTGTCCACCGACACGCGCACGCTCAAGCCCGGCGAGCTGTTCGTGGCGCTGCGCGGGCCACGCTTCAACGCCAATGATTTCGTCGCGGCCGCGGCCTCCACCGGCGCGGCCGGCGCGGTGGTCGAATCGCGAGCCGACAGCGCGCTGCCGCAGATCGTGGTGCGCGACACCCAGGATGCGCTGGCGCGCTCGGCCGCAGCCTGGCGCGCGCAGTTCCAGATCCCGGTGGTCGGCGTCGCCGGCAGCAATGGCAAGACCACGGTCAAGGAGATGGTCGCCGCGATCCTCGAGCGGCGCGGTCCGACGCTCGCCACGCGCGGCAATCTCAACAACCACATCGGCGTGCCGCTGACGCTGCATCGCTTCGATGCCGTGCATCGCCACGCGGTGGTCGAGATCGGCGCGAATCGCGCCGGCGAAGTGGCGGCGCTGGTGGCGCTGGCGCGGCCCACGGTCGGACTGATCACCAATGCCGGCGCCGAGCATCTCGAGGGCTTCGGCAGCCTCGAGGGCGTGGCGCGCGCCGAGGGCGAGATGGTCGCGGGACTCGAAGCTTCCGCGACGGCGGTGATCAACGCCGACGACGAATTCGCCGACCTGTGGCGCGGCATGACGCGCGCGCGCGTCAGCACGTTCGGCGTGGCGCGGCCGGCGGACTTCTCGGCGCAGGACCTGCACACCACGATCGATGCGGACGGCTTCGTGACCCGCTACCGGCTGCTCGCCCCGCAGGGCACCGCGGCCATCGAGCTGCATCTCGCCGGGCAGCACAACGTGCTCAATTCACTGTGCGCGGCCGCGGCCGCGGCGGCCGCCGGCGCCTCGCCCGAGGAGATCCGCGCCGGCCTCGCCACAATGCGCCCGGTTCCGGGCAGATTGCAGCTCAAAACCGCGCCGAGTGGTGCCTGGATCGTCGACGACTCTTACAACGCCAACCCGAGCTCGATGAAGGCGGGGATCGAAGTGCTGTCGAGCGTGGACGCGCGACGCTGGCTGGTGATGGGCGACATGGGCGAGCTGGGTGACTACGCCGCGCAGAGCCACCAGGACATCGGGCGCTTCGCGCGCAATCACCGCATCGACCGGCTGTTCGCCACCGGCAAGCTCGCGGCGCTGGCGGTCGAGGCGTTCGGCTCGGGCGGCGAGTGGTTCGCCGACTCCGAGGCGCTGGCGCGCGCGGTCAACGCCGAACTGACGCGCGAAGTCTGCGTGCTGGTGAAGGGCTCGCGCTCCAACCGGCTGGAGCGCGTGGTCGAGGCACTGGTCGGGAAATCGTCGGAATACGGGGCGCACTGAACGCATGCTCTACTGGCTCGCCAAGCAGCTGACGCCGCACTTCTCGGGATTCAACGTGTTCTCGTACCTGACCGTGCGCGCCATCTTCGCGGTGATCACCGCGCTGGCGCTCGGGCTGCTGCTCGGGCCGTGGATGATCGAGAAGCTGAAATTCGGGCGCGTCGGCCAGGTGGTGCGCGACGACGGCCCGAAGACGCATTTCTCCAAGGCCGGCACGCCCACCATGGGCGGCATGCTGATCCTGATCGCGATCTTCGTGAGCGCGCTGCTGTGGTCGGACCTTTCCAACCGCTTCGTCTGGGTGGTGCTCGGCGTCACGTTCTGCTTCGGCGTGATCGGCTTCTGGGACGACTACCTGAAGCTCGCCAAGAAGAATCCGAAGGGCCTGATCGCGCGCTGGAAGTACACCTGGCAGTCGCTGTTCGGCCTGGCCGCCGCGGTGTTCCTGTTCTACACGGCGAAGACGCCCGCCGAGACCACGCTCTATCTGCCGTTCTTCAAGAACTTCGCCGTGCCGATGGGCGCCGCCTCGTTCATCGTGCTCACGTATTTCATGATCGTCGGCATGAGCAACGCGGTGAACCTCACCGACGGGCTCGACGGCCTGGCCATCATGCCCTCGGTCATGGTGGGCGGCGCGCTCGGCGTGTTCGCGTACGCGAGCGGCAACGCGAATTTCGTGCAGTACCTGGTCATCCCCGCCGTGCCCGGCGCCGGCGAGCTGCTGATCTTCTGCGCGGCGCTGGTCGGTGCCGGCCTCGGCTTCCTGTGGTTCAACACCTACCCCGCCCAGGTGTTCATGGGCGACATCGGCGCGCTGGCGCTCGGCGCGGCCATCGGCACGATCGGGGTGATCGTCCGCCAGGAACTGGTGGTGCTGATCATGGGCGGCGTGTTCGTGGTCGAGACCGCCTCGGTGATCATCCAGGTCGCGTCGTACAAGACCACCGGCCGGCGCGTGTTCCGCATGGCGCCGATCCATCATCACTACGAGCTCAAGGGGTGGGCCGAACCCAAGGTCATCGTGCGTTTCTGGATCATCAGCTTCATCCTCGTGCTCGCGGGTCTCGCGACGCTGAAACTGCGATGAGCCCGCCAGCCGCACAAGCACCGAACGCCGTGGTCGTGGGCATGGGCCGCACGGGATTGTCCGTGGCGCGCCACTTGCAGCGCAGCGGTTTCCGCATCGCCCTGACCGACAGCCGCGCCACGCCGCCGGAGCTCGAAGGCGTGAAGGCGCTCGGCTCGGCCGTGGTGACGCGCACCGGCGGCTTCGACGTGCAGCTGCTGGAGCGCGCCGACATCGTGGTCACCTCGCCGGGCGTGTCACTCGACGATCCGTTCTTCGTGCAGGCGCGGGCGCGCGGCCTCGACATCGTGGGCGACATCGAGCTGTTCGCGCGCGCCGCGGACGCGCCGGTGGTCGGCATCACCGGCACCAATGGCAAGAGCACCGTGACCACGCTGCTGGGCCGCATGGCCGAGCGCGCCGGCGTGCGCGTGCGCGTCGGCGGCAACCTCGGGCAGCCGGCACTCGACCTGCTGGGACGCGGCCCCACGGACCTGTACGTGCTCGAGCTGTCCTCATTCCAGCTGGACACGACGCATTCGCTCAAGCTCAAGGCTAGCGTCGTGCTCAACGTGTCGGCGGATCACC
The DNA here is from genome assembly GCA_035718265.1 of Steroidobacteraceae bacterium. Classification (GTDB taxonomy): domain Bacteria; phylum Pseudomonadota; class Gammaproteobacteria; order Steroidobacterales; family Steroidobacteraceae; genus CADEED01. The sequence continues at coordinate 7,471 of DASTHJ010000353.1, forward strand.
TGGACCGGTACGCGAGCCTGAAAGCCTACGCGGCCTCGAAGGCGCGCATCTATGCGAACAGCGAGACCGCGGTGATCAACGCCGACGAGCCGGAAGTCGTGGCAATGCCGCGCGCCGGGCAGCGCGTGATCAGCTTCAGCCTGCTCGACGACCGGTCGGATTTCCGTCTCATGACGCCGCCCGGCCGGCAGGATCCGTGGCTGTCGCGCCGCGGCGATGCGCTGCTGCCGCTCGGCGCGCTGAAGATGTCCGGCCGGCACAACGCGGCCAACGCGTTGGCAACGCTCGCGCTAGGTGATGCGCTGCGCCTGCCGCTCGCGCCCATGCTCGAGGAGCTGCGGGAATTTCCCGGCCTGCCGCACCGTTCGCAGTGGGTGGCCGACCACCACGGCGTGCGCTACATCAATGACTCCAAGGGCACGAACGTCGGCGCGACGCTCGCCGCGGTCGGCGG
>DASTHJ010000354.1:0-3371 GCA_035718265.1 Steroidobacteraceae bacterium
GCCGGTCACGGCGACGGAACTCGGTCACTTCATCGATGGCAAGAAGACCTTTGGGCACTCGGCACGCCGGGCGCCGGTCTTCAATCCTTCGACGGGAATGCAAAGTGCCACTCTGCGACTGGCGGACGCCAGCGACGTCGAGACCGCGGTGGCTTCCGCGCAGGCGGCGGGCGCCGGCTGGGCACGGACATCGCCACTGCGTCGCGCGCGCGTGATGTTCGCTTTCAAGAACCTGCTCGAGCAGCATCGGGAGGAGCTGGCCGCGCTGATCAGCGCCGAGCATGGCAAGGTGCTGTCGGATGCGCGTGGTGAAGTGACTCGCGGCCTGGAGGTCGTGGAGTTCGCCTGCGGAATTCCTCACCTGCTGAAGGGCGAGTTCAACGACAATGTCGGCACCGGGGTAGATAGCTGGTCGCTGCGCCAGCCGCTTGGCGTCTGTGCCGGCATCACGCCGTTCAACTTCCCGGCCATGGTGCCGATGTGGATGTTCCCGATCGCGATCGCCGCCGGCAACACCTTCGTGCTCAAGCCATCGGAAAAAGATCCGAGTTGCCCGTTGCGGCTTGCGGAGCTGATGTTGGAAGCGGGCGCGCCGCGAGGTGTGCTCAATGTCATCAACGGCGACAAGGCGGCCGTGGACGCCCTGCTCGCTCACCCGCACGTCAAGGCGGTGAGCTTTGTCGGCTCCACGCCCGTGGCTCGCGCCGTGCAATTGGGCGCCGTCCAACATGGCAAGAGAGTGCAGGCGCTCGGCGGCGCCAAGAATCACGCGATCGTGATGCCCGACGCCGACATGAATTTCACGGCCGACGCGTTGATGGGCGCCGCGTACGGGTCCGCTGGTGAACGCTGCATGGCGATCTCGGTGGCGGTCGCGGTTGGAGATGCGGCGGATCGACTGGTCGCGGCCCTCGACGAGCGCCTGAAGAAGTTGCGCATCCGCGCCAGCGACGATGCCGATGCGGACATGGGTCCGCTGGTGACGCGCGAGCATCGCAACAAGGTGAAGGGCTACGTCGACCTGGGTTGTCAGGAAGGCGCGTCTCTGGTGTCCGATGGTCGTGGCTTCACCGCGCCGGGACGGGAGAACGGATTCTTTCTCGGCGCATCCTTGTTCGATCACGTCAAACCTTCCATGCGCATCTACCGCGAGGAGATCTTCGGGCCGGTGCTCTCGATCGTGCGCGTTGCGTCGCTGGCTGAAGGCCTGGAGCTGATCAATGCCCACGAATTCGGCAACGGCACGTCGATTTTCACCAACGATGGCCGCGCGGCGCGGGAATTTTCCCAGGGCGTCGAGGCCGGCATGGTGGGCATCAATATTCCGATCCCGGTTCCCATGGCGTTCCACAGCTTCGGTGGTTGGAAGAACTCGATGTTCGGCGACATGAACGTGCATGGCGCCGAAGGCGTGCGCTTCTACACGCGCCTCAAGACGGTGACTTCACGCTGGCCCGCGAGCGGCAACAGCGTGGCGGAATTCGTCATGCCTACGATGAAGTAGGCGCGTCAGGTTGCCGTCAGGGTGGTTGGAACACACTCTCGCCATGAAACACAAGATGCTGTTGGCGACGGTGGCCTCCATTCTGGCGGCCGTGGGCGGCGCAGCCGCGGTCAGTGCTGGGAGTGAGCCCCGCGAGCAGGACGCGGTCCGAGACGCGCTGAGGAATGGCGAGATTCTGCCGCTCACCCGGATACTGGCCATCGCGGCCGAGCAGGTCGCCGGCGACGTGCTGAAGGTCGAGATCGAGCGGGAGCACGGAGTGCTCATCTACGAAGTCGAGATCCTGACGGCCGCCGGCCGCGTGCGTGAGATCAAGATCAACGCCAGGTCCGGCGCGGTACTGAGCATCGAGGATGATTAGTTGCGGGCCCTGATCGTGGAAGACGATGCGTCGGTGGCCGAAGATCTGGCGCAGGCACTCGCGCACGCGGGCTTCGTCGTCGACAAGGCGTTCGATGGAGAGGCGGCATGGTTTCAAGGCAGCACCGAGGACTATGACGTCGCCATCGTCGACCTGGGGCTTCCCCGCCTGGACGGCCTCTCACTGCTCAAACGCTGGCGCTCCTCGGAGCGCTCGTTTCCGATCCTGATCCTCTCGGCGCGCGGCGACTGGATGGACAAGGTCACCGGCATCGACGCCGGTGCGGATGACTATCTCGCGAAGCCATTCCAGATGGCGGAGCTCATCGCCCGGGTCCGCAGCCTGGTGCGCAGATCCGTCGGGCGAAGCTCTCCCACCATCGCCATCGGTCCGATAGTGCTGGATGCGACGCGCATGACGATCACCTATCGCGGAACGCCGTTGCGACTTTCGCAGCTCGAATTCCGTCTGCTTCACTATCTTGCGCTTCACCTCGAGCGACCGGTGTCCGCCGGTGAACTCGCCGAGCATCTCTATGGCGGGACCGCCGATGGCGGTGACGTGAACGCGATAGAAGCGCTCGTGACCCGGCTGAGGAAAAAGATTGACCCGGCGGCCATTCGCACCCGACGTGGATTCGGGTACCACCTGGACCCGCAAGCCACGTGAGTGTCCGCTCGATCCGCATACGCCTGCTCATGGCGGCCGCGCTCGCGATCCTGGCAGCACTGGTCGCGTCCTGGTTACTGCTGACCGTACTGTTCGAACGCCATGTCGAACGGCGCGTCGAAAGCGATCTCACGCGAATCGCAGAGCAGCTGGCCTCGAGCATCCGCACGACGGTCGATGGCAAGCCGACACTCTCACAGGAACCTGGCGATCCCCGCTTCAATGTTCCCGCCAGCGGCCTCTACTGGCAGGTGGCGAGTGACCAGGGTGACGTGCGTTCGAGATCGTTGTGGGACCAGGCCCTGCCCGCCTCCGCGGTCGCGACCACTCATCGTTGGGCGGCGCGACTGACTCCCGGCCCACACGAACCGGAAGTGCTCGTAGTGGAGAGAGTCGTTCATCCGGAGCGGGACAGCGCGGCGGTGCTGATCCAGGTCGCGAGCGAGAACACGTCGCTATTGCAGGCGCGGCGGGAGTTTGGCGCGGACCTTGCACTGTACCTCGCGGTGCTCTGGGCAGTCCTGAGCGCCGCCGCCTGGCTGCAGGTGAAGCTCGGTCTCGCTCCGTTGCAGCGCCTGTCGGCGGAGATGCAAGCATTGAAGCGAAACACGTTGAGTCGCCTTTCCGTCGACCATCCACCGGAAGTCGAACCCCTGGTGAGGGCGATCAACGACGTGGCGGATGCGCGCGAGAGCGATCTGCAGAAGGCACGGCGGCGATCCGCCGACCTGGCGCATGCGATGCGGACGCCGCTGGCGGCGATGGCCGCGCAGACGCGTCGCGCGCGTGAATCGGGCGCGAGTGAAGCCGCAGAAGGCCTCGAGAAGGCGATCCATG
>DASTHJ010000355.1:0-2009 GCA_035718265.1 Steroidobacteraceae bacterium
GGCGCACCGGAATAACACACCGAGAAATGCATCATGCCCTCGCCGCCGCCGGGCGGGATCACGATCGAGGGGTCGAGATACAGCTCGTCCGGCGCAGTGGCGACGTAGTCGGCGTACATCGTCAACGCGTCGCGCGCCCGCGCGAACGGGTAGTTGAAGCCGCCCGCGATCACCTTGCCGTCGAACGGGTGCAGCCGGAATTCGAACTGCGTCGCAATGCCGAAGTTGCCGCCACCCCCGCGCACCGCCCAGAAGAGGTCGGGATTGTCCCTGGCACTGGCGTGATGCAGCTTGCCGTCGGCGGCGACGATGTCCACGGACTCGAGATTGTCGCTGGCGAGTCCGAGCCGGCGCGCGAGACGCCCGAATCCTCCGCCGAGCGTGAGCCCGCCGACGCCGGTGTGCGAGACCGTGCCGAGCGGCGTGACCAGCCCGTGCGGCAGGCACTCGCCGTCCACCTGGCCTAACAAGCTGCCGCCCTTCACCCAGGCGCGGCGCTTTTGCGCGTCCACTCGCACGCCGCGCAGGTGGTGCAGGTCGAGCTGCATGCCACGATCGCAGGTCGACTGCCCCGAGGCACTGTGGCCACCGCACTTCACGGCGAGCAGCACGCCGTGCGCGCGCGCAAACTTCACGGCGGCCTGCACGTCCGCGACGCTCCTGGGCTGTGCGATGAGCGCAGGCCTGCGATCGATCGAGGGGTTCAGGACGCGGCGCGCATCGTCGTAGCCCTCGTCGCCGGCGATCAGCACCGGGCCTTGCATCTGCCGCGCGAGCTCGCGGATCTCGCCGCCGCGCAGCGTGACGGGTTTGCCGTCCCCCGTGACGGCGGTGATGTCGGCGACGGGCTTGTCGGTGGCGACGACGGCGTAGGTGCTTCGGAGGCTGGCGGCGGTCGTGGCGGCGGCGAGCAGGGAGGAGTGCAGGAAGTCGCGGCGCTTCATGGGAGCCTCGTAGTTGTTGTGTGCTGTCGAGCGTACGACGTTCCCGCTGGAACGTCACGGGCCCATAATCCGCGGTGCCGCATGCGAGCGATCGACCCGACCCTCTCCGATTTGCGCCGGTTTGCCATTGCGCGCTCTCTTTTCGAGCCCACGACCCTTCCGAGGGCCATCGCCAGACTCGGCTTCGTCCAAGCCGACCCGATCCGCGCTCCGGCACGTGCGCAGGACCTGATCCTTCGCCACCGGGTGACCAACTACCGGGCCGGCGATCTCGAGCGCCGCTATCCAAGGCTTCCGATCGAAGAGGACTTCTTCATCAACTACGGATTCGTGCCGCGCGAGCTGCACGCGCTGATGCACCCGCGCACGGCCCGGCAGGCGTGGTCGAAGGCGCGCTGGCGCCAGGCGAAGGAAGTGCTGGATTTCGTGCGCGAGCGCGGCGTGGTCCATCCGCGCGAGGTCGACGCGCACTTCGCGCATGGCAAGACGACGAACTGGTTTGGCGGCTCGAGCAGCGCATCGACGCAGTTGCTCGAGGGCATGCACTATCGCGGGTTGCTGCGGATCGCGCGGCGCGAAGGGGGCGTGCGGTTGTATGCGCCGCGGGAGGCCAACGACACGCCCCGGGAAGCGGCGGCGACGATGGATGCGCTCGTGGACATCGCCGTGAACAAGTACGCACCGCTGCCGGCGGGCTCGCTGCTGCAATTGGTCAATCTGCTGCAGCACGCCGTGCCGCACTGGCGCGATGGGCGCAAATCCGCCTCGGCACGCGCGAAGGCGCGCCTGCCGCATGCGACGGTCGACGGTCATACCTGGTACTGGCCGCAGACCGAGAATCCGCGTTCGCGTCGCCACGTCGTGGGTGACGAGGTGCGCTTGCTGTCGCCGTTCGACCCGGTGGTCTGGGACCGCCGCCGCTTTGAGATCTTCTGGGGCTGGGCGTATCGATTCGAGGCCTACACGCCGCCTTCGAAACGAGTGCGCGGCTACTACGCGCTGCCGCTGCTGTGGCGCGAACAGATTCCGGGCTGGGCGAATCTGTCAGTGGTGAACGGCCGGCTC
>DASTHJ010000356.1:0-2323 GCA_035718265.1 Steroidobacteraceae bacterium
CGCGCGCGCCACGGCGCGACCAGCTCCTCGATGGTGACCTGGAAGGCGTGCGGTTCGCGCAGCAGCGTGGTGATGTCGCGGAACTGGATGCCGGGCTTGGGGTAATCCGCGATCGTGCGGATCGATTGCTGGAGGAATGTGCGCTGATCGGGTTTCACGGCGGGGGCCGAGTTTAGGGATTTGTGCAAGACTATGTCCACAAAGGAAAAGTCGAGGCCCATGAATTCGAAGTCGCAAGGAAAAACCGCGCCCCTCTGGATGGGGCTGCTGATCGCACTGGCCGGCAACGCGCAGGCCACGCAATACCCGCTCACCAGCGTCGATGCGCTGATGTTCGGCGAGATCGAAACCATCACTGCCTTCGGTGAGGACACGCTGCCGGACCTGGCGCGCCGCTACAGCCTCGGCTACGAGGAAATCCAGCGCGCCAACCCCGGCGTGGACCTGTGGCTGCCGGGCGAGGGCACGACCATCGTGATCCCGGGACAGCGGCTGCTGCCCTCCGGGCCGCACGAAGGCATCGTCGTCAATCTACCCGAGCACCGGCTCTACTATTACCCGAAGGTGAAGAAGGGCGAGACGCCATACGTCATCACCTATCCGGTCAGCATCGGCAAGATGGATTGGTCGACCCCGCTTGGCAAGACGCGCATCGTCGACAAGCGCAAGAATCCCACCTGGAGCCCGCCGGAGTCGGTGCGCAAGGAGCACGCCGAGCGCGGTGATCCGCTGCCGCGAGTCGTCAAGGCCGGCCCGGACAATCCGCTCGGCGCGTATGCGATGCGGCTCGACATCCATCCCGGTGCCTACCTGATCCACGGTACCAACAATCCGATCGCGGTCGGCATGGCCATCACGCACGGCTGCATTCGCATGTATCCCGAGGACATCGAGGCGCTGTACCCGAAGGTCCCGGTGAACACGCCCGTGTGGTTGATCAACGAGCCGGTGAAGCTGGCGCGCGTCAACGGCCAGGTGTGGCTGGAAGTGCATCCGCCCGTGGACGCGGAAGGGCAGAGCGCGGAGGTCGACCTGGAAGGTTTCTATGCGCTGGTGAACGCGGCGCTCGGCGACCAGCCCGCCGCCATCCATTGGGATTTCGTGGTGCAGACGCTCAAGGAAGCCTCGGGCATTCCGCAGATGATCGGCCTGGAAGTCGACGCCGAGGACGTGCCGTCTTCGCTCACCGAGCCGACGCCGGTGGAGGCGAGTCAGCCGGCGACGGAATCGCAGCCATCCGCGGAGTCGCAACCCGCCGGCGAATCGCCGCCGCCACCCGCAGAGCAAGCTCCGGCGCCGGGCTGAGCCGATGTTTCGCGCCAACGGCATCGTCACGCTGACCACCGACTTCGGTTTGCGCGAGCCGTTCGTCGGCATCATGAAAGGCGTGATGCTGGCGCATTCCGCGCAGCTCAAGTTCGTCGACATGGCGCACGACGTCAGCGCATTCCAGCCGGTGGAAGCCGGCTTCTGGCTGGCGGGCGCGTTGCGCTATTTCCCGGCCGGCACGCTGCACGTCGCGGTGGTCGATCCCGGCGTCGGCACGCCGCGCGCACTGTTGATCGCGTTCGCGAACGAACAGGCCATCCTCGCGCCGGACAATGGCCTGCTGGCGCCGCTCGCCGCGCGCGGCCGCATCGAGCGCGTGATCCGCATCGACAACACGCGGCTGGTGCAGTTCGGCGTCAGCGATGTGAGCGCCACGTTCCATGGACGCGACGTGTTCGCGCCGTTGGCCGCGGCGCTTGCCTCGGGTCGCTGCAATCCGGCCGACCTGGGAGCGGAAGTCGAGAGCATCGACCAGAGCGGCTGGCCGGCGACCACGCCGCGCGCCGATGGGGGCGTCGCCGGCGTCATCGTCGCGGTGGACCGCTTCGGCAATCTCATCTCGAACATCGGCGCGCCGCTCGTGGTCGCGCTGACCAATCCAACCATCCACATCGCGGGCCTGCGCCTGCCGCTGCGGCGGACATACGGCGAGGCGGCGACGGGCGAATACCTGGGCGTCATCAATTCCTTCGAAGTCCTGGAGGTCGCCCGATCCCGGGGCAACGCCGCCCAGGGCCTGGACGTCGGGGTCGGGGCGCCGATCTCGGCCGTTCCAGCCGTGCCGGGAGCCCATTTCCGGCGCAGTTGATAAGTGCCGCCATTCGGCTATAGTTCGCAGCCTCCTTGCGTCCCGAAGTCGGGCGCAACTCACTGTTTCAACTGGTTTTTCTTTGGTAAGAGCGATGTCCGAACGGGATAACGAAAGCTTCGATCTCGACGAAGAGTTCCTGGCCGAGGCGGAAGACAACACCGACTACGACCGCATCCTCGACAA
>DASTHJ010000357.1:0-3335 GCA_035718265.1 Steroidobacteraceae bacterium
GTTCCCGCTGTTCTACAACAGTCCGTCCGTCGCCGGCATCACGCTGTGGGGCTACGTGGTCGGCTCCACGTGGGTGAACGGCAGCGGATTGATCCAGAGCAACGGCACGCCGCGCCCGGCGATGACGTGGCTGATGAACTATCTGGGACGCTGAGGTCGAGTGAGCCGGGACGCCCCTCGGGCGAGGGGCGTCCCTCTTCCTCTAGTGAGGCGCGTCCTGGATGTAGACGGCGCGCTCGTGCGAGAACGCCTTGAAGCCGAACACGCCGTGGTAGCTGCCCATGCCGCTCTGGTTGACTCCGCCGAACGGCAGCTGGCTCTCGAGGTAGTGGGAGAAGAACCCGTTGATGGTCACGCCACCCGATGAAGTGCGCGCGAGCACGGTGTCGATGTTCTTCGGGTCGTTGCTGTAGATGTACAACGCCAGCGGCTTGCCGCCGCGCGTGATCTGGCCGATGACCTCGTCGAGGTTGCGGTAGGTCACGACCGGCACGATGGGCGCGAAGATCTCCTCCTGCATGATCTGCATGTCCGGGGTCACCTCGGTGAGCAGCGTCGGGTGGATGGTGCGGTCGGATGCCTCGAGCGTGCCGCCCACGGCGACCTTGGCACCTTTTGCGACGGCGTCGTCGAACAGCTTCTTCACGCGCGCGAAGTTCTGTTCGTTGACGATCTGCGCGATGTTGTCCTTCCTGATGGCACCGTCCTCGCCGTACAGGTTCTGCTTCACACGTGCCTGGAATTCCTCGATCAGCGCGTTCTTCTGCGATTCCCGGACGAACACGTGGTCCGGGCTGATGCAGGCCTGGCCGCCGTTGAACTGCTTGGCGGCCGCCAGGTCCGCCGCGACCTTCTTCACGTCGGCGGTCTCGTCGACGATGACCGGCGACTTGCCGCCGAGCTCGAGCGTCACGCTGGCCAGGTGCTTCGCGGCCGCCGCCATCACGATCTTGCCGACGCGCGTGCTGCCCGTGAAGAAGATGTGGTTGAACGGCAGTTCCAGCAGCGCGGTCGCGACGTCGACGCCGCCTTCGAACAGCGCCACGTCCTGCTCCTCGAACGCCTGGCGGATGATCTTCGCGGCCACGCTGGCGGTCGCCGGGCAGAGGTCGGTCGGCTTCACCATGCAGCAGTTGCCCGCGGCGATGGCCGCCGCGAGCGGGCCGAAGGTGAGTCCCAGCGGAAAATTCCACGGCCCCAGGATCAGGCAGACGCCGCGTGCCTCGTAGACGATGCGTGCCCGGTCGCTCCTGTTCTGCGAGGGCACGACCTCGACGGGCTTCATCCACTCGTCGAGGTTGTCGATGTTCTTCTGGATGTTGCCGATGACGCCGAGGACCTCGGTCACGCGGATCTCGGCCTCGGGCTTGCGCGTGTCCTGCTTCACCGCCGCGACGATCTGCTCGGCGTGCGCCTCGACGGCGGATTTGAGCTTGCGCAGCTTGTCCTTGCGTTGCCCGGCGGAGGATGCCTTGGCATCCCATTGATGGGCCTGCTGCAGGGCGAAGATGCGCCGCATGTCGGAAAATGTGTCGGGTAACGTCTGCCTGGCGGGAGTGGACATGGGAATGCCTCCATCGATGTCTGGGCCTTGATAACGCCAATCGTCGGCCCGGGCTCCACTGGCGGTGAAATGGTGCCTGTTCCGTGGTGCGCGGTCTGCAGGAATGGCCCGGGTTCTCCAATACCTGCATTGTCTGGCGAACTCTCCGGGAAATTTCTGGTCGCAGGGACCACCTGGAGGTCATGCATGAATCGATTGCCGAAGACTTTGCGCGTCACCAGCCTGTTCGGTGTGGCGGTGCTGCTGGCTGCCTGCGCGGGCATTCCGCCCCGCTCCCTCGGCGCGGCAGAACGCGCACGCGTCGCGACGTACGCGGGCCCGTCGCTGCGTCATTTCACGTGGTATGGGAATTTCGATGGCTGGCAGGCCGTGGACGCCCACCAGGCGCTCATCTGGACCACGCCCGCGAAGGCCTACCTCGTGCAGGTGGCGAAATCCTGCGCGGACCTGCGCGAGGCGCATCGCATCGGGCTCACCTCGACGCTGGATGCGGTGTACTCGCGCTACGACTACGTGACGGTGCACGGCGCGCGCTGCGCGATCGAGCAGATCCGCCCGGTGGACTTCGGACGGCTGCAGGCCGACCTGCACCGCGAACGCGACATGCGCCAGGCGAACGGCGCGACGACCCCGGCAGCGTCGCGGTCCGCGCCGGACGAACCGCTCAGCGGAAGCTGATCCAGTCCACCTCGACCGGCTCGCCGCCGGCGCGCGTGATCACCAGGTCGTGAACGCCGGCGGGAATCCTGCGCGCGCGGCCGTGCGCCAGCTGCCAATCGGCGCCGGCGCCGATCTTCACGCGTCCCACCAGCGGTCCCTGCGGGTCATCCAGGCGGATTTCGAGCACGCCCGCGCCCGCGGACTTCGCGCGCGCCTGGATCGATTTCTGCGCGCCGCGACCGAAGTCGACCGCATTGAATCGCACCCATGAATGGTCCTGGCTGAACGCGGTCTTCCAGCCGGCGTGCGGATTGGTCTCGTCGAGGAACGAGATCGCGACGCCGTCGGGACTGGTCGCGCTGTAGCGATCGATCTGGATTTCACGCGTGGCATCCACCAGGCCGACCCCGCGCAACGTCGGCGTGACCTTGCGGATGCCGCCATCGGCGTCGAACGACAGCGCGTCCGCGCGCATCGAGCGATGCTTGTCGAACGACGGCGACAGATCGCGGTCGTGATAGAACAGGTACCACTGGCCCTGGTATTCGAGGATGGAGTGGTGCACGGTCCAGCAGCCGCTGGCCGATTCGTCGAGGATCACGCCACGCCATTCGTAGGGTCCCATCGGCGAGCTGCTGGTCGCGTATTCGAGCCGTTCGATCTTGTCGGCGACGTGCGGATACGTCAGGTAATAGAGGCCGTTGCGTTCGAACGCGAACGGTCCTTCCTGCAGGCCCTTCTTCGGCAGGTTGTCGATGACCTTGGGCTCGCCCTCGATCTCGGTCATGTTCGGCTTGAGCTTCACGACGAAGATCTTGTCCATCGAATAGAACAGGTACGCGCTGCCGTCCTTGTCGATCAGCACGCCGGGGTCGATGCCGCGCACGCCCTCGATGGGCTCGGGCAATGGTTTGAAAGGCCCGTGCGGCGTGTCGCCGACCGCCACGCCGATCCTGAATCCGCCGCTCTTCGCCATGGCCGGAAAATAGAAGTAGTACTTGCCGTCCTTGTACACGCAGTCCGGCGCCCACATCGCATACTTGCTCGAGTCGACCCACGGCACGTCGTCCTTGCGCAGCAGCACGCCGTGGTCTTTCCAGTCGGTCAGATT
>DASTHJ010000358.1:0-4307 GCA_035718265.1 Steroidobacteraceae bacterium
CCCTGAGACCGTTTTACGCGGGAATTTGCCGCTTATGTCGAATTCGCCGCGGTTTCGCGCAACGGTTCACACGCTCCCTTTCATGCATCCAGTGCGCTCGACTCCGACGTACACGTGGGGCGGTCGCCGCTACCGGTCGCCGGCGCAGTCGGCTAGATTCGGCCCGACCAGATTGGCCTGACCAATTCTGACAACGAACACAGAGGGGAAGCAAGGATGAGCATTTCAAGGAGCGCGCTGCTGCGCGCGTGTTTGTTTGCACTCGTACCCGTTTCGACACTTGCGCAAACCGAGCCGGTCATCGTGGAGGCGGAGAACGGCACGCTCGGCGCAAGCCTCACCACAGCGACGCTGAACGGCGTCGACTACGTCACGACCACGGTGAACGCCACCACGCCCCCGACCGCCGACCGCATCGCGACCTACTCGGTGACGTTTCCGGCAGCCGGCGACTACGAGCTGTATGCACGCTATCGCATCGGACCGGCCGGCGGCGATGACGACAGTTTCTATTTCGGCCAGGGGTTCGGCGAGAAGACACCCGCGGTCGACAATCAGTGGGCGCTACAAAACACCACGACCATCGGTTACACGAATCCGAGTGATTCGGTGCTCGCCGGGGGCGGCGGTGCCGGCGCCCTGGTGTTCAAGTGGGTGAAGCTCACCGGCGCGGTCGGCCCGAGTGCATGGACGGTCCCCGCGGGCGCGCTGACCCAGACCTTTCAGTGGGGTGCGCGTGAAGACGGCCTGTTCATGGACAAGCTGGCGTTCGGCAGGCCCGGCGTCTGTTACACCGTCGCGGATCTCGATGCCGGCCGGTCGGCTTCCGGGACTTGTCCGCCCCCGCCGCCGCCGGACCCGCCGCCGTACACCCGCACGGATCCGCCGATTGCCACCGGCAAGGACAAGTTCCTCGGCGCCGCGTGGAGCCCGGGTACCGCCTCGCTGAATTTCGCCAACTACTGGAACCAGGTGACGCCCGAGAACGGCGGCAAATGGGGCACGGTGGAAGGCACGCGCGACGTCATGAACTGGGCGCAGGCCGACGAAGCCTACGCGCTGGCGAAGTCGCACGGCTTCGTCTTCAAGTGGCACACGCTGGTGTGGGGCAATCAGCAGCCCAACTGGATTGCCGCGCTGCCGCCCGAAGAGCAGCTCGCGGAGATCAAGGAGTGGTATGCCGCCATCGCGGCGCGCTTTCCCGACATCGACCAGATCGACGTGGTCAACGAGCCGCTGCACGCGCCGCCGAGCTACAAGGCCGCGCTGGGCGGAGACGGCGCCACGGGCTGGGACTGGATCATCACCGCGTTCACGATGGCGCGACAGTACTTCCCGAACGCGAAGCTGCTGATCAACGACTACAGCATCACCAATGACGGCAACGCGACGACCCGCTACCTGCAGATCATCCAGTTGCTGAAGGATCGCAATCTCATCGACGGCATCGGCGACCAGGTGCATGCCTTCTCGACGACGGAACCGGCGCCCATGCCGAATCACCGCGCCAATCTGGACCGCCTCGCCGCGACCGGGCTGCCCATCTACGGCACCGAGCTCGACCTCGACGGGACGCTGGCCGGCGTGATCAACGACGACGTGCAGGTGGCCAACTACAAGCGGGTGTTCCCGGTGTTCTGGGAGCATCCCGCGGTCAAGGGCATCACCATCTGGGGCTACGTGCGCGGCTTCCACTGGCGCAATGCGCAGGGTGACTGGCTGCTGTACCCCAACGGCGGCGAACGACCCGCCCTGCAGTGGCTGATCCAGTACGTCGGCAACACGGCGGCGACCGTCACGCCCGGGCAGGCCTTCGAGGTCAGCGAATCTGCGGCGGCAGGGACTGTCATCGGCAGCGTCGTGGCCACGGATCCGGACGCCGGCCAGACGCTGTCGGACTGGCAGCTCACCGATGCGAGCGGAAAATTCGCGATCGATGCCAGCACGGGTGCGTTGAGTCTCGCGCCCGGCGCGTCGCTGGATTTCGAGACAGCGGTCAGCTATTCGGTCAGCGTCTCGGTCTGGGACGGCTTCCGCCGCAGCGCCGCCGAGAGCGTCACGATCGACGTGACCAATGAGAACGACAACCCTCCGGTCATCACCGCCGGGCAGTCGTATCGCATCGATGGCGGCTCGCACAACAATGTGGCCCAGGTGCTGGCGACCGATGCCGACGACACCAACGAGCCGGGATTCACGCAGTTCTCGGGGTGGGCCATCACGTCGGGCAACACGAACAACGTATTCCGCATCAACAACGCGGGTACCTTGCAGGTTGCCAGGCCGCTGCTGGTCGACTGGCGCAAGAGTTCATATTCACTCGGTAGCCGCGTGAGCGATGGCGCGAACGACAGCGCGGTGCAGGCCGTGCAGGTCACGATCCCGAATCGCGTGCACCTGTGCCTGCTGAATGCCATCAAGCTCGAGGCGCCGAAGGCCGCGACACCGGTGCTGATTCTGCTCGGAGCCGACATCGGATCCTGCAGATAGCCACGCTGATCGGCGATTGAATCAGAGGGCCGACGCGAGTCGGCCCTCTCTTTTTGTCTGACGGTGTCAGGCAGGGAAAATGGGGACATTCCTCATTTGCTAGCAAACGGGGACGCACCTGAAGCAGGTACGTCCCCGTTTGCCGCGCGTCGCGCGCGCAAATGAGGAATGTCCCCATTTTCCCCGCCTGACACCCCCCAGATCAGCGCCCGAGGAAATCCCGCTTGCCGACGTCCACCCCGTTGTGGCGCAGCAGGTCGTAGGCCGTGACGTAGTGGAAGAAGAAGTTCGGCAGCGCCCAGGTCTGCAAGTAGTCGAGCCCCTTGAACTCCACGGTCCGGTCGCGCAACTGGATGCGGATGTCGCGATCCTCGCTGCCCTCGAGCGCGCTCGGCGGCACCGTGCTCAAGTAGTCCAGGGTCTTCTTGACGCGCGTGACCAGCTCGTCGAACGTGGCCTCGTTGTCCTCGAACTTCGGCGGGTCGATGCCCGCGAGCCGCGCCATCGAATTCTTGGCGGAATCGCTGGTGATCTGCACCTGGCGCGAGAACGGCAGCATGTCCGGGGCCAGCCGCAGTCCGACGAACACGTTCGGATCGAAGTTGCGCGCCTTGGCATTGGCCACCGCCTTGTCCATCACGACCAGCAACTGGGTGAGCCCTTTCCGGAACACGTCATGGCTCAGCGCGTACATCGATATCTTCATGGATATTTCCTTTTTAGAACCTTAAGTGAAACAATACCCGCACCTTCGCTCTCACTGGTGCGCATATGAGTGAATTATGGTCCGCCGCCCAACTCGCCGTGTTCGCACGCGTGGTCGAGCTAAACGGGTTCTCCGCCGCGGCGCGCGCGTATCGCGTCCCGAAAGTCGCGATCAGCCGTGCCATCGCCGATCTCGAGAAATCCATCGGTGTGCAGCTCATGCGTCGCACGACGCGGCGGATCTTCCTCACCGCTGCCGGCGAAGCCGTGCTGCCGCATGCGCGCGCCATCGGCATCGAGGTCGAGAAAGTACGACAGCTCACGCAGACATTCTCTACCTCGCGCGAGGGACCCCTGCGCGTGGTGGCCGACCCGACGTACGGCCGGGTGCTGCTGGCGCCCCTGGTGCCGCGCTTCCTCGACAGCTTCCCGGATATCGCGCTCGACGTGGTGCTCGACTCCGACCAGGCCACCGAATGGGATGTCGCCATCCGCGCGGGCGCGAACGAGGATCCGAAACTCGGCGCCAAGCTGCTCGGTGCGCCGCCGGCGGTGCTGTGCGCCACGCCGGCCTATCTACAGAAGCATCCGGCGCCCGAGCGGCCCGAAGGCTTGCGTGACCACGCGCTGCTGACGCCGGCGGCCGAGGGCGCGGAATACAAGTTCCAGATGACCAAGGCCTCGGCGCGCGCCGAGGTGCGCGTACGGCCCAAGCTCGCCGTGGACGACCCGGCCGTGCTGCACAGCGCGACCGTCGCCGGTCTCGGCATCGGCCTGCTGCCCGAATTCCTGTGCCGCCAGGGCATGGCCACGGCCAAGTTGCGCAAGGTATTGGCCGATTGGCAGGCGCCCGCGGCTGCGCCACTGTACGCCGTGTTCCCGGCCGGCCTGGAAAACGATCCGCGCGTGCGGAACTTCGTGGAGTTCGCCGCGGCCAACATCGTGCCCGCGCTGGCGCAGCACTGAAGGACATCGACATGTACCGCGCACCGGTCAAGGACATCCGGTTTGTACTGGACGAGCTCATCGGCACCGAAACCCTGCAGGCTTGTCCGCAATTCGCCGACTACTCGAGCGAGACCGCCGACGCCGTGCTGGGCGAGGCCGCGCGC
>DASTHJ010000359.1:0-3596 GCA_035718265.1 Steroidobacteraceae bacterium
CTTGTCCGGTGTTGGCGCAGGATGGTCAATTGGCTTTCGTGACAAAGACAAGAGTGAAGGTTTCGGGATCTCGATTGGCGTGATGCTCGACAATGACGTTACCTTGCTGGCCGATGGATTCAAGGACGGAGAACCACCACCGGAAGGTGAGACCGACATTCGTACGGAGAGCAAGTCGAGGATTTCCTATGTTCTCTTTTTCACACGAACGTTTTGAGAAGAACACGCCCAGCAAGTCTTCCAATGGCGATGCCAGCGTTGATGCGATGATCAAGCTCGGCCAATGAGGACTATTTTCCGCTAACGGGCACAGCATTTTCCTCCGCATCGCGAATCAGGCCGCGACTGCTACAGGTTTGGGAGATCTCGCGATCTTCGTGACAGACTCCGGCCTGCGCCGCTATCTTCACCTTCGCCTGGAGCCAGCCATCGGCCACCAGAAGGAGTCGCGATGATCAAATGGTCCTGCGCATCGCTTGCCTGCGCCTTGCTCGTTTTCTTGTCCCCGACCGCTGGCGCCGCGCCAGCGCAGGCATCTGCCCCGGCGTCCCCGGAGAAGATGTATTTCCCCCCCAAGATGCAGAGCTTTCCGCTCTACGGCGAAGCGGCGATCCCCAACTCGAAGCCCGGGCCCGACGAGGAGACTTCGGCGAACGGCAGCTGGATCCAGAAAGTCTCGCGACCGATGATCCAGGTGTACCTGCCTGCCGGTGCAAAGGCCACCGGCGCCGGCGTCGTGATTTTCCCCGGCGGCTCTTACGCGGGTCTCACCTTCGAATTCGAAGGCGTCGAACAGGCCAGGTTCTTCATCGACCACGGCATCGCGGCGTTCGTGGTCAAGTACCGCATTCCGAGCGACCAGACCATGGTCGACAAGTCGATCGGCCCGCTGCAGGACGCGCAGCAGGCGATGCGCTTTGCGCGCGAGCATGCCGCGCAATGGCACGTCGATCCCAAGCGCATCGGGGTCGTCGGCTTTTCCGCGGGAGGTCACCTGGCCTCGACGCTCGCGACGCATTTCGAGAAGGCTTACGTCGACAACCCGGATCACGCCGACCTGCGGCCCGACTTTCTCGTGCTGGTGTATCCGGTCATCAGCATGGATTCGAAGCTCACGCATCCGGACTCGCGCAAGAACCTGCTCGGCCCGAACCCCTCGGACGAGCAGGTCCGCTTCTTCTCCAACGAGCTGCACGTGACGAAGGACACGCCGCCGACGTTGCTGCTGCATGCCGCGGACGATCGGCTGGTCGACGTCGACAACAGCGTCGCATTCTTCGAAGCGCTGCGACGCGCGGGCGTACCGGTGGAGGCGCGCCTGTTCCAGAAGGGCCAGCACGGTTTGTTCCTGCTGCCCCGTGATCGTTGGCAGGGAGCGATCATGGAGTGGATCACTTCGAATGGATGGCTGAGCCCGAAGTGACGTCCGGCCTGGAAATGTTTGCCGGGCCGCCCGGCAATAATTTCCCAGGCTGCAAGGCAGAACCTTCTCCCGCTGCGCCGGCTGCGACCTGACCGCCTAACAGCCGCTGGTCCGGATATTGCACTCGATGGAGTGCATTCCAGGGAGACATCCATGGTCAAACTATCGGGAGTCGGTGGCCTCGGCGTGCTGTGCGCCGTAGCCGGCATGCTCGCGTGCATGCCATGCGCGTACGCCCAGAGCCAGAACTTTTCATGGGAACCGGAGGACCCGCCGCTCGTCGGCATTGCGCAATTGGGCACGGGCGTCGCGGTGAACGGTCGCACGGCCGCGGTTGGCGCTTCGCTGTTCGGTCCCGAAGAGAACCCGGAGACGCCGCAGTACGACCCGCCCTGGCTCGGCCTGGTCAATGTCTACACGACGGATGCCGCGCGCACGCGCTGGACACTGTTGACCGTGCTGCACCTGGACGATTTCCTGCCCGAGAACCAGGAATTCGGCAAGGCCATTGCCATCCAGGGTCGGTTCCTGGTGGTTGCCGCCAATGCGTCGCTGCACATCTACGGGCGGCGACATCACCACTATGAACTGCTCGACACGGTGGTGCTGGAAGACGCCACGATTTCCGAGTCGGCGGCGATGCAGTTCGAGCGGGACGTGCTCGCGGTCAGCGTCCAGGACAATTCCGGCGACAGCAGCGTGCGGGTGTTCCGCATCAGCCCCCAGGGCAAGGCGCGAGAGGTGGCCTCGATCTCGCCACCCGGTGACCCGGACCTCTTCAACGTGGGCGGCGTCTCACTGGATGCGGACGCGCGTACCCTGGCCGTGGGCATGATCAGTCGGTCGGGAGACGCACTGAACCGCGTGCATCTCTACGAAGCGCACGGCAGTCGCTGGAGACGAACCGACGTCATCATGGCGCCGGGCACCAGCGCCACGGGATTCGCTGGCAGCCTGGCGATCAGCGGCAATCGGCTCGTCGTGGGCGCATCCGGCGAGAACCGGGTGCTCGAGGAGAATTCCTTCCTGTGGTCCGGTGCGGTGTACGTGTATGCCCACGCCCGCCACCGCTGGGCTCGGGTGCAGCGCCCGGCCGCGGACGATCCGGCGCAACCGAGCTATGCGCTGGTCGGGTTCGGATGGGAGATCCTGACCGACGGTCGCTTTGTGTGGATCACGGCGCCTTTCGAACATGACCAGAACGCCTCCACCGTGCAGAGCGGGCCTGCCTCGCTGTATCGCTGGAACGGACGGCGCCTCGAGTTCGTCACGCACGCGTCGAGTTCCCTGCCCGGCGGCGGAAGCGACATGTCGCGGCGCTACGTCATCGAAGGCGACATCTACGGCAGCATCCACCAGCTCGATGGCGCGCACGTCGTCGATCTGAGCGAACTCGTGCGGCCAGCTACGGAGACTGACGATCAGGCGGAGACCGGGGACGCCGAGGAGTGAGTTCCTGCCCTCACAGCCTTGGTCTTCGGCCGTGAGTCGCCAGGCCCCGCCGCGATTGCGGACTCCATCTGCGCGAACGATTTCGCGGCCTCGCGGATCGTCTGCTGGATGAGCTCATGGCCGCGCTTGATTCCCTCCGGAGCGCAGCCGGCGATGGTGTCCATGTCGATAGTGGGCGCCTCACCGAGCGCGCGTCGGTTGCGGTAGTCGCGCGACAATCGCGCGAGCACACTGCCGATGCCGCCGAGCAGCGCGCGCCGGATGACTTCCTGCGGCAAAGCGTGCCATGAAGGGTCGCATTCCGGCTTTCTGGACGTCCGCTGGATCGCAGCGGCGAACGCCGGGTCGAGGATGGCGGCCAGCCATTCATCGATCATGGCCTCCGACGTCGTGGCGCGCAGCCGTGCGTTGAGGCGCTCTCCGATCTGCCACGGACTGTCGTTCGGGCTGAATTCTTCCGGAGCCGCCTCGACGAGATGTCCCCAGACGCCCATCACCGTCATCAACAGTCGCTGCAGCGGGGTCGTCAGCCACAGCCCCACGTTCCGGTAGTAAGTCTGCATCTTCAGGAATGCCGTCTGGTCCAGCGCCTCCGCGATACCCACGAGGTTGAGACTGAACCAGTGATGCCAGGTCGAATCGACGACCACCCGGCCGATGCCAACCGGGTTGCCGTCATAGGTGCCCACCAGTCCGAAGCGCTTGTAGACGAGGTGCAGTT
>DASTHJ010000360.1:0-4208 GCA_035718265.1 Steroidobacteraceae bacterium
GGCAACCGCCGCGGCAAACAAGTTTCGCATCCGCGTGACGCTGGTCCAGCCCATGAAGCCGGACACGGTGGTCAGCGGTGTGGTCATCCTGTCGGTCGACGGCGAGCTCGATGGCAAGCCTGGTCGCGTGGATTTCGCGACTCTCTCGGGCGGCAAGCGGCGTGAGATACCCTTCACCTTTCGTTATCTCGAAAACATCGAAGAGGAAATCACCCTTCCGCCCGGCATGAAACCGGAGCAATTGCTGGTCGAGGTCAGGTCGAACAAGCGCGGCGCTGCGCCGGTGCAGCAGTCGTACGTATGGAGTGTCGATCCGCAGTAGGCGGGGCGTGGGAGATCAGGAACATGTTCGGGCGACGTAAACAGACATCGACGCGCATCGATACGCTGCTCGGCAGGACCGCGAACCTGAATGGCGACCTGGAGTTCTCCGGCGGACTGCACCTCGACGGCCACGTGAACGGCAATGTGCGCAGCTCCGCCGAGGACGGCGGTGCCCTGTCCGTCAGCGAAAGCGGCTTCATCGAAGGTCGCGTCGAGGTCACCAACATCGTCATGAACGGCACCGTCAACGGAGACATGTATGCGCGCGACCGGCTGGTGCTCGGCGGCAAGGCCCGGGTCAATGGCAACGTGTATTACGGGGTCATTGAAATGGCTCCGGGCGCCGTCATAACCGGGAAGCTGATTCCGCTGGCCAACGGCACCGCCCTGGCTGAGGCGCCCGCCGAGGCGTCCGCCGACGGGCAGCCGGTTGCGGCAGCAAAATCCGGCGCGTAGTGTGGAACTCATGAACGAAACCCTCGTCTTCACCGATGCCGCGGCCCGCAAGGTCGGCGACCTGATCCGTGGCGAAGGCAATCCCAATCTCAAGCTGCGCGTCTTCATCCAGGGCGGTGGCTGCTCCGGCATGCAGTACGGCTTCGAGTTCGACGAAAACGAACAGGAAGGCGATACCTGCGTGGAGAACCAGGGCGTCAAGCTGCTCGTCGATCCGATGAGCATCCAGTACCTGACGGGTGCGGAAATCGACTATCGCGAAGGCCTCGATGGCGCGCAGTTCGTGATCCGCAATCCCAACGCGCAGACTACCTGCGGCTGCGGTTCTTCTTTCTCGGCCTGAGACCCGCGCCTTTCCGCGGCGCGTGAATTCAGCGTGCGACCAGCACGCGTCCTGCGGGCAGATCCAGCGCGTTGACCAGGCCGGCGGTATCGGCCAGGAACCGGTCTCTTTCGCTCGCCTGGATGGGCTGTGCTTCCGGCAGCGGCACGGTTTGCGGATTCTTGTGCACGCCGCGGATCCGGTACTCGTAGTGCAGGTGCGGTCCGGTCGCAAGCCCGGTCATGCCGACGTAGGCGATGACCTCGCCCAGCGCGACGCGCTGCCCGCGATGCAGCTTCGAGGCGAATCGCGACAGGTGGCCGTAGACCGTGACGACGCCCGAGCCATGTTCCAGCTCGACGACGTTGCCGTAACCTCCCTTGCGTCCGACGAAGCGTACGCGTCCGTCGCCCGCGGCACGGACCGGCGTGCCCACCGGCGCGGCGTAGTCAACGCCCTTGTGGGCGCGAATCCTGTTCAGCACCGGGTGACGGCGCGAGGGATTGAAGCGCGAGCTGATCCGGGTGAACTGCACCGGCGCGCGGATGAAGGCCTTGCGCAGGCTGCGGCCGTCGGGCGTGAAATAGTCGGCCTTGCCCTGTTCGTCGACGTAGCGGACGGCGCGGTACTCGCGGCCCTGGTTGACGAACTTGGCCGCGAGGATGTTGCCACTGCGCAGCGGCACGCCGTCCTGCGACAGTTCCTCGTACACGACGGTGAAGCGGTCACCCTGCTGGATGTCGAGCACGAAGTCGATGTCGTACTGGAAGATCTCCGCCAGGCCGAGCGCGATCCGATCGTCCAGCTGCGCAGCCGCGGCGGCCTGGAACAGCGAGCTCTCGATGGTCGCGCTGGCCGTGCGCGTATGCACCTCCAGCGGGTTCTCCAGGATGTCGCTGCTGAAGCCGTTGGCGTCGCGCGTGACCTTCAGCGTCTCGCTGTCCGAGAGCTTGCGTTCCAGACCGATGAGCTCGTTGCCGCGGTGCACGAGCCGCAGCAGCTCGCCCGGCTTGAGCCGGTCCAGCTGCGTGCGCAGCTCCGGCAGGCCGCGCAGCATCGCGAGGTCCGCGAGGTTCAGCTCGAAACGGCGGAACAACCGGTCCATCGTGTCGTTGCGGCTGACGACCACTTCGATGGTGGAGAAGGCCATGCTGGCCTCCTGGTGATCGGCCGGCTCCGCGGGAGCGGGTGCCGGTGCCGGCGCCGGTTTCTCGGCGGCGGCGGCGACTTCCTGCCGTTCGCTCGCCCGCGGCAGGGTCGCGAGCACGACCACGAGCAGCACCAGCAGGCATTGCAGGACTGTGGCGGTGCGGGTCGAAAGTCCAGGCACCGCGGACTTGATGAAGAATGGCACGATCTATACAACGTAACCCACGGATCGACAAAGGGTCAACGGCGTCCGACGCGAGAGTGTGACGCCTGCATGCCGCCGCGTCGGTCGTCACCGCCGACACACGTCACAATCCAGAACAATCGAGAGAAGAACTCAGGCATGCAGGACCAGATCGCAGAGCTGATGCGCGGCACGCAGGAGGTGCTGGTCGAATCGGAGCTGAGGAAGAAGCTCGCACGCGGCAAGCCGCTGCGCATCAAGGCCGGCTTCGATCCGACCGCGCCGGATCTGCACCTCGGACACACGGTGCTCATCAACAAGATGCGCCAGTTCCAGGCCTTCGGCCACGAGGTGACGTTCCTGATCGGCGACTTCACGGGAATGATCGGCGATCCCACCGGGCGCAACGCCACGCGCCCGCCGCTCACGCGCGAACAGGTGGCCGCGAATGCGCTGACCTACCAGGAGCAGATCTTCAAGATCCTGGACCGCGACAGGACGCGCGTGGATTTCAATTCGCGCTGGTTCGGCGCGATGAACGCCGCGGGCCTCATCGAAATCGCGGCGCGCCACACGGTGGCGCGCATGCTGGAGCGCGACGACTTCTCGAAGCGCTACAAGGGCAACCAGCCGATCGCGATCCACGAATTCCTCTATCCGCTCGTGCAGGGCTACGACTCGGTCGCGCTCCGCAGCGACGTGGAGCTGGGCGGCACGGATCAGAAATTCAACCTGCTGGTCGGGCGACAGCTGCAGGAAAGCTATGGACAGGAACCGCAGGTCGTCATGACGGTGCCGCTGCTCGAGGGACTCGACGGCATCAACAAGATGTCCAAGTCGCTCGGCAACTACGTCGGCATCAACGAGCCCGCCGACGTGCAGTTCGGCAAGCTGATGTCGATCTCCGACGAGCTGATGTGGCGTTACTTCGAACTGCTGTCGTTCCGTCCGCTGGGCGAGATCGCGACCCTGCGCGCCGCGGTCGCGGGCGGCCGCAATCCGCGCGACGTGAAGTTCGAACTGGCCAGCGAGATCGTCGATCGCTTCCACGGCGCGGGTGCCGGCGCGCGTGCGCGCGACGAGTTCGTCGCGCGCTTCCAGCAGGGCCAGGTGCCGGCGCAGATCGACGAGGTTTCTCTAACTACCGACGGCTCGCCGCAGCGCCTGGCGAACGTGCTGAAGAGCGCCGGCCTGGTGGCCAGCACCTCGGAAGGCAATCGCATGATCGACCAGGGGGCGGTCCGCGTCGGCGACGGCCCGCAGACGCTCTCCAAGGTCTCCGGCCGGGAGCATGCGCTGCCCAGCGGGAAGTTCCTGATCCAGGTCGGCAAGCACAAATTCCGCTGGGTTGCGCTGCAGCAGGGTTGAAAACCGGCCCAATCGCCGCCATCCAGGGAGCCTGGCGAAGATTCGAGCAGGTTTTCGGCCCGGAAAGGCCGAAAGATCAGCGGGTTACGAGAAGTCCAAGCCACACCCTGGCGGCGCGTTGACAGGGCAGATTCGCCCCCTATAATGCGCGCCCTCACGCACCGAATGCCCCCGCGGTTCTCGCGGCGGGTGGTAAGTGTCTGAATACAAAGTTGACGGAATGACGGCCCGGCCTATAATTCCGCCCCCTTTCTTCGGCCCCTCGCGGCCGAAGTGCTGTCTAAAAATTTGCAGGTAATTTGTGTGGGGACTCGCGTCGATGCGTCTTTGGAGGCATTAACCGAGTAACCAGAAAGTCCAGCAATGGGCCCGATGGATACTCCTTTACTGAAGATCGCAATCTTT
>DASTHJ010000361.1:0-6265 GCA_035718265.1 Steroidobacteraceae bacterium
CTTGGCCGGCAATCACGTCCGGGTCGTCGAACGGGTGCACGAAGGCCAGGTTGCGCTCGCGCACGATTGTCTGCGCGTGCTCGTAGGCGCTGTCGTAATCGTCGCCGTGCAGCACCACCTCGCCGCCGAGATTGCGCACCGCGTTGACCTTGATGCGGGGCGTCGTCACCGGCATCACGACGATCGCGGGGATGCCGCGCCGCTGCGCCGCCAGCGCCACGCCCTGCGCATGATTGCCGGCCGAGGCGCAGATCACGCCGCGCCGCGCCACGGACTCCGACAGGTGCGCGATCTTGTTGTACGCGCCGCGCAGCTTGAACGAGAACACCGGCTGCAGGTCCTCGCGCTTGAGCAGCACGCGGTTGTCGATGCGCTGCGAAAGGCGCGGCGCATGATCCAGCGGCGTCTCGGCGGCCACGTCGTAGACGCGCGCCTTGAGGATTCTCTCGATGTAGTTGTCGGTCATAGGAGGACCGACATAGTAGCGGTTGGGCGTCGACCGTCGCTACGTGCGCACCGTGAAGCGGAACTGCGTACGGCCGATGGTCACCCGGTCGCCGTCCTTGAGCACCTGGCGCGCCACGCGCTTGCCGTTGACGAACACGCCGTTGGTGCTGTTCAGGTCCTCGATCGAGGTGTGCACCGGGCCGGCGAGCAGCACGGCGTGATAGCGGCTCACGTGCTTGGTGTCGATCACCAGCTCGTTGTCCGAGCCGCGGCCGATGCGCGTGCGGCGGCCGAGCACGTGCACGAAATCGGTGTTGCCGTCGGTGCGGATCAGCACGCGCGCCGGTCCCTCGAGAGCGACTTCCTCGCCGGTCTGCGCGGCGGTGTCGAGCGTGGATGACAGCCGCTTCTGCAGGTCGGCCTCCAGCTGCTGGATGCGGCCGTCCCGCTGCGCGATGGAGCGCTGGCTCTCGGCGATCACCGCGCGCCACTCCTCGACGGTCACGTTGGCCTCTTCGAGCTTGCCGGTCTTGTCGCGCAACTCGAGCTCGAGGTTGCGGATGTTCTCCTCGGCCACTTCGAGGTCGGCGTTCTTCTCGGCGGCGAGTGCCTGCGCGGCGGCCAGCTCCTGGTTGAGCTTGCGGATCTGCTCGTCGCGCGCGTTCATCTGCTGGCGCAGGTCCGGGACCGCCGGATGCACCGCAGCCAGTGCTTCTTCGAGCCGCTCGCGCAACGCCTGTTCGCGTTGCTGGCGCGCGGCGAGATCCGCTTCCAGCGTGCCGATCTGCGCGTCGCGGCGCGCAATGCCCGCGCGCAGGTTGACGATCTCGGCATCCAGGCCCATGGCGCGCTGCTCGCTGGCATCCAGCGCGGCGCGTACCTGCACGAGCATCTCCGAATGCACGGCGAGCTCGCGCTCGAGCCCGGCGATGCGATCGGCGCGCGCGAACAACTCGTCTTGCATCGCCGGCAGATCGGCCAGTCCGACGCCCAGCCGGCCGCGCATCGATTGCAGCGATTCCAGGTGCTCGCCCAGCTGCTCGCGCAGCTGTGCATTCTCGGCATTGACGCGCGCGACGGCCGCGACGCGCTCGGCGTCCGCGATGCGCGCCCATTCGTTGAGCTGCTCGATACGGCGTTCGGCGGCGGCCAGCGCGCCGCGCAGTTCCTCGATGAGCGGCGGCGACGGCGGCAGCACGACGGCGGGCGGCGACGCGGCCGCGTGTGTCGGTGCCGCGGGGGGCACCGGCGTGGCCTTCGTGATCTTGTTCGCGGCGGCCCTGCCGGACGTGGCCTTGCGCGTCACGGGCTTGAAGGCCGGCATTTCGTGCGTGCCACTCAGGTCCAGCACGTCTTCCGGCGCAGCGGCCTGCAGCGTGGGTATGGCATCCGCGCCCGTCGCATCCGGATTGCCGCCCGCGCCTGCCGGGCCGACGGCCGGGACGGTCCAGGTGTCGGTGTTGGAAATGGATTCGCCGAGCGCCGCCTCGTAGGCAGCCACGTCGAGCACCGGCAGCTCTGCGGTGGCATCGTTGTCGACATCCGATGAGGACGCGACGGTCTTGACCGGTGGCATCGCGGGAATCCCCTGAGTCTTCTTGTGGCCGGGATTCTATCCCCGGGTTCCTGCGTCCGGGGTTCCCGACTACTGCTCGACCGCACGAAATGCGAAGGCGTTTCTCATTTTTGTCAAATGGGTGGCTGCCGGCGGCGCGTACGTCGGAACGGCCTGACGGCGGCAGCGGCGTGCGTTCTTTCGGGTATCGTTGTGCTCCGATGAAGCCCAACCCCGCCCCGCCGCGGCTGCGCCGCGCCTATTTCGAGTGTCGCTACGGGCAATTGCACGTGCACAACGCCATTCCGGCAGGCGGCGGCTTCGACGAACTGACCACCCTGATCTGCCTGCATGCCAGCAACGCCACGGGGCGGGCGTTCCTCGAAGTGTCCCGGCTGCTGGGGTCCAGCCGGTCGGTGTACAGCCCCGACACGCCGGGATGCGGCGAATCCGACCCGCCCCCGAAGGCGCTGAGCATCGCCGGCTACGCCGAGGCCATCGGGGACTTCCTGGACGCCATGCGCTTCCGGCAGGTCGACTTGTTAGGCGCGCATTCCGGCGCGGCCGTGGCCGCCGAGCTCGCCATCGGCCGGCCGAAACAGGTACGCCGCCTGGTCATGGTAGGCGCGCCGGCGCTCGATGCCGACGCGCGGCGCAGCTATCGCGACCTGTCGGCGCCGGAGGGTACGCCGCGCGGCGCCTTGTGGGCCCGCGCCGCGCTCATCGACTGGAATGCGGACGCGCGCCTGCCGTTGCTCAAGCAGCCGCTGCTGGTCCTGCGTCCGCGCGACAACTTCTGGGAGGCCGGCGCGCGCATCGGCCGGCTGGTACCGGGTGCCAAGGTCGTCGACCTGGCGGAGCACGACCGCAACGTGCTGGAAAAATCGCCGGAGCTGGTCGCGCGGCAGGTCTCAGGCTTCCTGGGCTGAGCGCCGCGGCAGCGGCGGCCATGCCTCGGCCGAATCGCGCGACACGAACGGCCGCGTGAGCTCGGACAAGCGCAGCTTCTGTCTTCCCGCGGCGTCGAAATTCGCCGGGCTCAGCCAACGTAGATAGGCATCCTGCAGTCCGCCGTGCCAGTCGCCATCGAGGATGGCGAACCACGTGGTGTCGCGGTTGCGTCCCTTGACGACGATGGCCTGGCGGAACATGCCTTCATAAGTGAAGCCGAAGCGGGTCGCGGCCGCGCGCGATGCCAGGTTGCAGCTGTCGCATTTCCACTCGTAGCGCCGGTAGCCGAGATCGAAGGCGCGCGCCATCAGGAGATACAGCGCCTCGGTCGCGGCACGCGTGCGCGCCAGGCGATCCGTGAAATGGATGTTGCCGATCTCGATGACGCCGTTCGCGGGATCGATGCGCATGCTCGCGCAGGTTCCCGCGGCCGAGTCGCTCGCGACGTCGACGATGGCGTAGAACTGCGGATCGCGCGAGCCCTGCGACTCGCGGCACCACTTTTCGTACGGCGCGTACTCGGCATACGGGCCGTGAAAGCCGTAAGTCCAGCGGATGCCGTGCGGATCGTCCGCCTGCGCCTCCCAGAGCTGGCGCGCATGGCGCGCCGCGTCCAGTGGCTCGACGCGGCAGTAGCGTCCCGTGATGCCGACGTGCGGCGGGAACGGCGGCGGCGTCCAGTCCGGCAGCGCAGGACCGACGGGCTGCCCGAACGCATCGATGCGCGGCGGCTCGCGCGATTCGTGTTTCATGCGCGGGATTCTGGCATGCCGCGAGACCAGCCGACGGGCCACCACGGCGGAGCGTTGTGCAAAAGCTTGCCTCGACATTTTGCCGGTCGGCAGAATCGCGGCAACGCGCACCGGCGCAATCTCTTGCAGGATTCTCATGCGGCACATCGGGTGGGTACTCGCGGCGCTCTGTTGCTCGCTGGCGGCGCAGGCGCAGCAAACGTCTGCATCGCGGCAATTCACGGCGGAACGCATGTGGGCGCTGAAACGCCTGGGCGATCCCGCGCCCACGCCGGACGGGAAATCCGTGGTGGTGCCGGTCACCACGTACGACATCGCCGAGAACAAGGGGCTGACCGACCTGTGGCTGCTGCCCGTGGCCGGCGGCGACGCGCGCCGGCTCACTACCGACAAGGGCAGCGACACGCAGGCGACTGCGAGTCCGGACGGCAAGTGGATCGCATTCGTCTCCAGGCGCGACGACGACGAGGAAACGCAGCTCTACGTGATTCCCACCGATGGCGGCGAGGCGCGACGCGTGACCAGCCTGCCGACCGGCGCTTCGCTGCCAAAATGGTTTCCGGACAGCAGGCACCTGATGTTCGTCAGTGAAGTCTGGCCGGACCTGGTGCGCTGGGAAGACCAGGCCGCGCGCAAGAAGGAGCGCGAATCCTCGAAGATGACCGCGCATGTCTGGACGCGCGCACCGATCGCCTATTTCGATCACCTGCTGGACGATCGCCAGCCGCACCTGTTCTCGATCGCCATCGACGGCGGCGAACCGACGGCGGTCACGCGCCTGTCCGGCTTCTGGCTGTCGACGGCCGATCTCGACGGCAGCTCGTTCGCCATCTCGCCGGACGGACTCGAGGTGGCGTTCGCCGCCAACGTGGATCGCAGCGGCATCGAGCCCAACTACGACGTCATCGTGCTGCCCACCTGCGGATGCAAGCCGGCGCGCAATATCAGCGCTGCCAACAAGGCCGACGATTTCGCACCGCTCTACAGTCCGGACGGCCGCCACCTGGCGTACCTGCAGCAGCGCATCTTCGGCTTCTACGGCGACCGCACGCGGCTGATGATGTATGACCGCAAGTCCGGTTCGACCAAAGGTCTCACCGAGAACTGGGATCGCTCCGCGGACCGGCTGGTCTGGGAACCGGGATCGCGCAGCCTGCTCGGCGCCATCGACGATGCCGGCACGATCCGCGTGTACCGCTTCGCGCTGGATGGCGGCGCACCGCAGCCGGTCACCAAGGACGCCTCGTTCGGATCGCTCGCCTGGTCGCGCAACGGCAAGAGCCTGGTCGCGATCCGGCAGACCTTCATCGAACCACCGACCGTGGTGCGGCTCGACCCGCGCAGCGGCGCCGCCACGGCGATCAGCGACTTCAACGATGCCGCGCTGGCGGCGCTCGACTTCGGCAAGTACGAGAGCGTCACCTACCGGGGCGCGAAAGGCGACGACATCCAGATGTGGGTGTTCTATCCACCCGGTTTCGATGCGACGAAGCAGTACCCGGCGCTGATGCTGCTGCACGGCGGCCCGCACAATGCCATCGTCGACGCCGTGCAGTGGCGCTGGAACGCGCAGGTGTTCGCGAGCTGGGGCTACGTGGTGACCTGGCACAACTTCCACGGCTCGAGCGGCTTCGGCAACGAGTTCGCGGACTCCATCAATCCCGATCGCATCACGCTGCCCTACGAGGACACCATCAAGGCCGCCGAGTGGCTGATGGCGCGGCCGTTCGTCGACAAGGAGCGCATGGTGGCGGCGGGTGCGAGCTATGGCGGGTTCCTCGCGGCGACCTTGCTGGGCCGCCCGCATCCGTTCAAGGCGCTGGTGGCGCACGCGGCGGTCTACAACTCGTTCACGCAGATCGGTGCCGACTACGGCGCGGAGAAGGAGCGCTTCTTCGACTACTGGGATCGGCCCGAGGAATTCGCCAGGTACTCGCCACACACCTACGCGGGCAATTTCAAGACGCCGACGCTCGTGATCCACAACCAGCAGGACATGCGCGTACCCGTGAACCACGGCATCGAACTGTTCAACACGCTGCAGAAGCGCGGCGTGCCGTCCAAGCTGGTGTATTTCCCCGACGAGAACCACTGGGTTCTCAAGCCGCAGAACTCACTGTTCTGGTACCAGACCGTGCGCGACTGGGTCGCAACCTACGCACCTCCCGGTGCGTCCTGAGGAGTACACGCCCATGAAAAGACGAACCCTGCTTCACATGGCCGCCGCCGGTGCGGCGTCGGCCGCCATCCCGGCCTTTGGCCGCAAGATCAAGCCGCTCGACATCCTGATCCTGGGCGGCACGCGCTTCATCGGCCTGCACATGACCTCGCTGGCGCTGGAGCGTGGTCACAAGCTCACGTTCTTCAACCGCGGCAAGACCCATACGGACAAGTTCCCCGGGATCGAGCGCATCAAGGGCGACCGCAACGGCGAGATCGATGGGCTCAAGGGCCGCAAGTGGGACGTGGTCATCGACAATTCGGGCTACGTGCCGCGACACGTGCGGCTCAGCGCCGAGATGCTGGCGCCGAACGTGCGGCAATACATCTTCGTTTCATC
>DASTHJ010000362.1:0-3413 GCA_035718265.1 Steroidobacteraceae bacterium
GGGCCAGCAACCGCGAGACCGCGGCGCAGATCGTGCAACTGACGCCGACCTCGCGCACCTTCGAAGTGGAAAGCGAGCCCGCCGGATCGCCCGCGAAGCGCAAGACCAGACTGCGCTTCGCGCCGCTGGGCGTCGGCACGATGCTGCTCATCGCCGCGCTGACCCTGCTTTTCATGAAGCGGCCTGCCGTGGATGAGGTCGTCGCGTCCGCCACGCCGCCGCCACCGATGTCCGTGCCCGTCACCGTGAGCGAGTCCGAGGCCATGCCCGTCCCGCAGGCGGACGAAGCCGACGTTCCGGAGGTGCGCATCGACGCGGCAGGCGGCGAACCCATCACGGCCGACGAGGCGCGCAAGCTCGCCATCCTCGCGGAGGATCCGGTCGACTGGACTCAGCCGCCGGCGACATTCGTCGGTATTGACGCGGAGCCCGAATCGCGCGGCGCGATCGCGCCGCAGCCGGCGGCACCGCTGGATGACGCGGGCTTCGTGCCGATGGAAGTTCCCGACTACGACGTGTCCGGGGGCGATACCGTCACGCCCATCCCGCCGGGCACGCTGACTCGCCGCGCCGCGAGCGAGCTGCTCGCGCAGTTCTCGGCGGATGCCGCGACACTTTCCCGGAATTTCCAGATCACGCGCGGCCGCTTCGGTGCCGGCGAGCTGCAGGCGCGCGCATTCGCCGAGCAGCTCGACGTGCTGGCGGATGCGTGGGTCGCGCTCAACCGCCGGCTGTTGCAGGATCGCAAGTACGCGGATGCAGCGCTCGACGGGTTGCGCGCCACGCTGATCTCCGTGCTGATCCGGCAGTACCGGTTCCTCACGGGCTACGCCGCGGGGTTGCGCGCGAACGACCAGGCGGCAATCGAGCGCGCCTTCCTGGAGCAGGCGCGCGCCGGGCAGCTGATGCAGCGCGCGCAGCGTTTCGTGGGCTGACGCTGGGAAGTTTCAGGCCGGGCTGGCCGGCGCCGCGACGCGCTCGCGCATCAGCATCAGCTCCTCGGCCGCGGTCGGGTGCAGGGCCATGGTGCTGTCCCATTGCTGCTTGGTGATGCCGGCCTTCACGGCCACGGCGGCGAGCTGGATCATCTCCGGAGCGTCCTCGCCGGCGATGTGCACGCCCAGCAGCCGATCGGTCTGCGCGTCGACCACGATCTTCATCAGCGTGCGCTCCTGGTTGCCGGAGATCATGTTGCGCATCGGCCGGAAGTTCACGCGGTACACGTGGATGTCGCCATGCGCCAGGCGCGCATCGCCCTCGCCCAGCCCCACGGTGCCGATCGGCGGCCGGCCGAATACCGCGCTCGGCACGCTGCGATGATCCACGGGGGTCGGCCGGCCGTTGTAGACGGTGTCGGCGAAGGCGTGACCGTCGCGGATCGCCACCGGCGTGAGATTCACGCGATTGGTGACGTCGCCGATGGCATACACCGACTCGACGCTGCTCTTCGAGTACTCGTCGACCACGACGGCGCCGTCCTGGTCCACGGCGACGCCGGCGCGTTCGAGGCCCAGTCCGCGCGTGTTCGGCTGGCGGCCGATGGCGAACAGCACCTGGTCGGTGTCGACGTGCTCGCCGTTGTTCAGGGTGACGCGCAGTCCGTCGCCGTGCCTGCCGATCCTGGCGAGCGTGCTGCGCATCGTCAGCCGGATGCCGCTGCGTTCCGCCTCGATGTGCATGTGCGCGCGCAGGTCGTCGTCGAAGCCGCGCAACATGCGGTCGCCACGATGCACGATGTGGGTCTGCACGCCGAGTCCGTGGAAGATGTTGGCGAACTCCAGCGCGACGTAGCCGCCGCCCGCGATGACGATGCGACGCGGCAGCTTCGGCAGCAGGAAGGCCTCGTTGGAGGTGATGCCGAGCTCGACTCCCGGCAATTCTTCCGGTAGTTGGGGCCGGCCGCCGGTGGCGACCAGGATGCGTTCGGCGGTGATCTCGCTGCCGGACTTGAGCAGCTTCACGGTGTGCGCATCGACGAGCTCGGCCCGCTCCTCGAACGGGGTCACGCCGGCGCGGATCAGGTTGGTGGTGTAGATGCCCGAGAGACGCGTGACTTCCTTCTGCACGTTGTCGCGCAGCGTGGTCCAGTCGAAGGTCGGTGAGCCCACCGTCCAGCCGTAACCGGCCGCGTCCGCGAAGAATTGCGAGAACTCGGCACCGTACACCAGGAATTTCTTCGGCACGCAGCCGCGGATCACGCAGGTGCCGCCGATGCGGTACTCCTCGGCGACGGCGACGCGCGCGCCGGCCTGCGAGGCGATGCGCGCCGCGCGCACGCCGCCCGAGCCCGCACCGATGACGAACAGGTCGTAGTCGTAATTCATGGCACGATACTAGCCTGAGCCGGGCGAGGGGCTCGATTCTGCGCGCCCGCCCCGGGGAACACACCCATGAGCACGTTCAAGGCATTCCGCATCGACGAGATCGACGGCAAGATCGTCGCGGGTTTCGCGACGCTGACGCTCGACCAGCTCTCCGCCGGCGAGGTGGTCGTCGACGTGCAGTATTCGGACATCAACTACAAGGATGCGCTGGCGGCCACGGGCGCGGGCAAGATCCTGCGGCGCTACCCGCTCGTGGGCGGCATCGACCTGGCGGGCGTGGTGCGCGAGTCCAGCGATGCGCGCTTCGCGCCGGGCGACGCGGTGCTCGTGACCGGCTGCGGGCTGTCGGAAACCGTCGACGGTGGCTACGCGGAGCGGGCGCGCGTGCGCGGCGACTGCGTGATTGCCATGCCGCCGGGTCTCGATGCCTTCCGCGCCATGGCGCTGGGCACGGCCGGGTTCACGGCGGCGCTCGCCATCCATCGCATGGAGCGCAACGGGCAGGCGCCGGCGCGCGGCCCGGTCGTGGTGACCGGTGCCACGGGCGGCGTCGGCAGCCTCGCCGTGGACATGCTGAGCGCGCGTGGCTACGAGGTCATCGCGGTCACCGGCAAGCCGGACGCGGCCGGGTATCTCAGGTCGTTAGGCGCAACCACCGTGGTGGCACGCGGGCAGCTCGCGCTCGGCAGGCGGCCGCTGGAGGCCGTGCGTTTCGCCGGGGCGATCGACAGCGTCGGCGGCGAGATGCTGGCGGGTCTCACGCGCCACACGGATTTCTGGGGCAACATCGCGAGCGTCGGCCTGGCCGGCGGCGCCGAGCTGCACATGACGGTCATGCCCTTCATCCTGCGCGGCGTGAACATCCTCGGCATCAACTCCGCTGCGACGCCGCGCGCGGAGCGTCTCGAGGTGTGGCAGCGCATCGCGGGCGACCTGCAGCCGCGGCATCTCGAGCGCATCGCCAGTCGGACGATTTCCCTGGACGAATTGCCCGGCGCCTTCCAGGCCCATCTCGACGGCAAGGTCATCGGCCGCACGGTCGTAAAGATCGGCGCCCGGCCGTAAACTGAAGACATGACTGCTTCGACA
>DASTHJ010000363.1:0-7491 GCA_035718265.1 Steroidobacteraceae bacterium
GCGCGCCAGACGTGGGCATGCCACGGAACATTGAGCCGGTCTGCAGACCGACGTGACGAACGGCCGGTGGTCGAACTGGCCCGGCCGCGCTTGGCGTTGCAGGCGGCAGGTTGCAGAATTGCCGTACTCGGCGTGCTGGAATCGCCAAACCCAAAGCGCAAGTCAACGGTACATGGATCCCTTTTCTGGCAGATCGAAAGCGGCGATTGAACCGGCAAATTGAGCACGATCAAGTCGACGATCAACGTGTGGGGTTGCGGGACTTTTGCGTGACCAGCTCTGCTCAGTTGTGCTCTGTGCGGATGTTCGGCAACGGACGCCCGCGGCAAGTGGTTGATTAATCTGCTCTCGATGACTTAGGGTCGGCACTCATAATGCCGGGGTCGAGGGTTCGATTCCCTCCCTTTCCACCATTCAATTTCATCGCCCGAAGCGCGTCGGTCTCGAGCCTTCGCTGCTAGTGTATGGACACCGCGGGTCGCCAATTCGGAATCGCATCGCTCTGGTCCAGCTCATGGCTGGCGGCGCGCAGACTCATGGCGACTGATGTCAGTCGAGCCGTGAGTACTTCGTTGGGATGCTCGGCGTTCCTTGCGATTCGAGCCAACGTGAACGCGAAGTCCTTCAGCCGCTTGGAAGCATTGACATGGTCTTGCGTCGACGCAAGCACCGAAATATTGATGTTGGCGATGTGAACGAGCATTCGCCTCACCGAGCCGGCATCGATCGAGGACTTGAGCAACTCGCGATCGCCGCAGATGTTGCGAAGCTGGTTGATGGCGGATTCAAGCGGGTTGTCGAGTGCTGGAGTGAGTACTGACATGCCGGCATGATTTCAGGTTTGAGCGGCTGTGTCGAAGGGCGAATCCCGCCAGTTCGCGGTACCGTCGCCTACAC
The DNA here is from genome assembly GCA_035718265.1 of Steroidobacteraceae bacterium. Classification (GTDB taxonomy): domain Bacteria; phylum Pseudomonadota; class Gammaproteobacteria; order Steroidobacterales; family Steroidobacteraceae; genus CADEED01. Next base: position 898 of record DASTHJ010000363.1, read on the forward strand.
AGCAAGCCACTTGCCTTTGTCCGTGCGCAATCGCACCGACGCCGGAGGCACAGGACGGCACTCTCGCCGGATGACTCACCCATTCAACGCCGCGCCCAGGCAGGAGCGGCCGGGCACTGTCGAGCGTGGTGAATATCTGATCGATGGACACCGCGTCTCGTTCCTGCACCAGGCGGATTGGAATTGCGCCTGCCGGGAGTTCAGCGCAATCGGCGTGTGCCGGCACACGAAAGAGGCCCGAGGAATGCGCGAAGCGCAGGCACTCATCCGCAGCCGCAAGCGTCAGCTTCCCGGCACGTCCCGATGATGGTCGCGATGGTCTTCCTCATCGCGGCGGTCTGCGGATATCTCGCCATTCGTCTGCACGCCGCAAAGGTGGAGATCGCCGATCTGCGCACGAACATCGCCCAGCTCAAGAAGCGCTTGAACCAGCGCTCGTGACGCATGCCGGACCGCATGTTCAGTGCCGTGGCGCGCTACGCCGCCGTCTTGCTGATGCCGAGGATCCTGTCGAGTTCCTCGTGAGAGACCGGCTTCATGAGCAGTCGCTCGAATCCGGCGGCTCGTGCCCTGTCCTGGTTCGGATCCGCTGAATGGTTCGTCAAGGCGATGAGCCTCGGTCGGCGCTTGCGCGCATCGCGGACGAGCAGCCGTGCCAGTGGAATGGCGCCGCCATCCGGCAGGTCGAGGTCGAGAAAGACGATGTCGGGCAGGAACTGCTCTGCGATCCCCATGGCTCGTTTGGCCGACCTGACTGAACGGACTTCGTCGAACTGGCGCGTGGCAAGCATGAAACTCAAGGTCACACCGATTTGCCGGTCCTGATCGACGATCAGGATACGCGTTTCCCAGCCGGGAGCTGGCGGCCGCGAGATCGACGAGGGGAGCCGACTCTTCGGATCGGAACTCTGCGGGTGAAGCTTGGGCGAGAGCATCCGGGCACTGTACCGCGGCCAACGGCGCCCATCTGTCCGCTGGCGCACATAGCGCGGTCACCTACATCGCGTGACCGGTGTTCAACCCCACGCATCGGTACGGGAGCGTACAGAACGCCGCGGGCAAACAGTGCAGGATCCGCGCATGGCGATGGCACAGGATTCGTTCGTAAACCTTCTCGCCCGCTTCGCGATGCCCTCATTGCCGCGGGCGCTCTGGCAGCTCGCCAATACGCTCCTGCCATTCGTGGCGCTCTGGGCGACGATGGCCTGGCTCGTCACGGGCGATGCCAGCCCACTGTGGACGGCGCTGCTCGTGATCCCGGCCGCCGGGCTGTATGTGCGCCTGTTCATACTTCAGCACGACTGCAGTCACGGCTCGTTCTTCCGGAGCGCCCGCGCGAATCGCTGGGTGGGGGCGGGACTGGGGCTGCTGACCTTGTTCCCGTTCGCGTACTGGAAGAAGACGCACGGAATCCACCACGCGACTTCGGGAAACCTCGACAAACGGATACTCGGCGACATCCGCACCCTGACGCTGCGCGAATACCTCGGGCTGCGGCCCTGGAAGCGATTCTGTTACCGCTTCTATCGCAGCATGCCGGTGATGCTGTGCATAGGACCTGTCTACCAGTTCGTCGCGAAGCATCGGCTGCCGCTGGGACTTCCATGGAGCTGGAAGAAGGAATGGCGAAGTGTCGCGCTGAACAACATCGCGCTCGTGGCGCTTGGAGCGGCCCTGTGGACGGTGCCGGGATGGAAGGTGATGCTGGCCGTGCAGGTGCCCGTCGTGGTGCTGGCCGGCGCGATCGGTGTCTGGCTCTTCTACGTGCAGCACACCTTCGAGCACGGATACTGGGAGCGCGGTGAATCGTGGAGCCCGCTGCGCGCGGCCGTCGAAGGAAGTTCGTTCTACGATCTTCCCGTGGTGCTGCGCTGGTTCACCGCGAACATCGGCTATCACCACATCCACCATCTCGCCCCGCGAGTACCAAACTACCGGCTGCGGGCCGCGCACGAGTCGGTTCGGCCGCCGGGCATCCGGCGGCTGACGCTGCGACAGAGCCTCGCCTGCGCCCGCATGAAGCTCTGGGAGGAAGCCTCGGGCCGCATGGTCGGATTTCCGCGCGGCCCGCTCAGCGCATGAGGTACTGGTAGAGCGTCTTTTCGCGCGCATAACACGGGCATGCCGCCGCTTCGAGGCCCGCCCGGTCGACCAGCGCAATGTGCCCGCGTGAATAGGCGATGAGCCCGCGATCCTGGAGCCACCGTGCCGCCAGCGTCGTTCCTGCGCGCCGTACGCCCAGCACCCGGGAGAGGTATTCGTGCGTCAGGACCAATTCCGTCGATTGCAACCGGTCGGCCGACATCAGCAGCCAGCGCGCCAGGCGCTCGGCGAGCTTGTGGAAGTGCTTGCATGCCGCTGCTTCCGTGAGTTGGGTCATGTGGAGGTGGACATAGCGATGCATGCGTCGGCGCAGGCGCTCGCTGCCATCGATGCAGCGAACGAATCGTGCCGCTTCGACTCGCCATGCCAGGCCAGGCGTCTGCACGAATGCGCTCACGCTCGATTGCCTGACACCCAGGATCAGCGGCACCCCTAACATGCCCTCGCGGCCGATCAGTCCGATTTCGAGCAGCGGACGGTCGGTCGCTTCAACCAGCAGCGAAATGGCGCAATCGATGGGAAAGTGCACGTGCGCCAGTTGCTGGCCTGCGGACATGATCTTGTCGCCGACCTGCAATTTCACCGGATGGTCATCGGGGATCAGTGCCTGCCGATCGCGCGCACCGAGGCTGCGCAGCAGCAGATTGTTCGCGAGCGTCGCCCTCATGGTCGGTTCACGATGAACCGACGCCGTGAAATCGTCTGTTCGCCACCGAACGCGACACCGTGTGTGCGCGATCGTACCGACGGCGACCTGCGAACTTGCAAGACTTGGATGGCTCGAGACATCCAGAAAGACTACGGAGCAGATCATGAACAGCGCGCCACTCTCCATTCTCGTCGGCAACCCGGATCCGGAAGCGGAGGTGCGCGAACCTGATCGCGACCGGCTCCTCGCGACGGTCGCTCACGAGCTACGCACGCCATTGATGCCGATCATCAGCGGTGCCCTGGTCCTGCAGCGCCGGGGCATCGATCCCGAGCTGGCTCAGGCAACCGCGCGCATCATCGAGCGACAGGCTCGGCTCCTCGGGCGGTTGGTCGATGACCTGCTAGAAGTTTCGCGCGCGAAACTCGGCACTGTCGAGTTGCAGCGCCGGCGCGTGTCGATGGCGGCGATCGTAGAATCCTGCGTGCAGACCATGGCCCCCTACATCAGCGATCGCGGCCAGCGGTTGCAGGTGACGATCTCGCCAGACTCCATGGAGCTGCATGCGGACGCCACGCGGCTATGCCAGGCACTGCAGAATCTCATCGTGAACTCGGCAAAATTCAGTGATCGGGGCGCGGTGATCCGGGTGCACGCCGCACGGGATGAGCGGGATGCTGTTGTCGTCGTCGATGACGATGGTGTGGGGATCGACCCCGCCCATCTGGATTCGATCTTCACGCTGTTCACCCAGGTGGGAGCCGGCCCCGCCCACGCGCTTGGTGGTGGCCTCGGCATCGGCTTGTATCTGGCCAGGCGCTTTGTCGAAGCCCACGGCGGCACACTGATCGCGACGAGCGGAGGAGCGGGCACTGGCAGCCGCTTCACGATCCGGCTTCCGTGTCCCGATTCCGTGCCCGAAGCTGCAGGCGCTCCTCAACGGGACCCCAGCAGCCGGTCGGTTTCCGACTTGACGACCGCGTAGCACTCGCAGGAAAGTTCCTCGAGCCGCGGGCGATCGAGCACGGTGATCTTGCCTCGCGAGTAGCGGATGACGCCCAGCTTCTGCAGTCGTCCAGCGGCCTCGGTAACGCCTTCGCGGCGCACGCCGATCATGCTGGCAATGAGTTCCTGGGTCACGCGGAGCTCGTTGGAATCGAGGCGGTCGAGGGACAGCAGCAGCCAGCGACACAATTGTTGATCGAGCGCATGATGGCGATTGCAGACCGCGGTTTGCGCCATCTGGGTGATGAGCGACTGCGTGTAGCGCAGGAGCACGTGCAGCAACTGCCCATGCCGGTTGAATTCCTCCTTGAGCCGCGCGCGGCTCAGGAGATATGCCGAACCCGCACTCTGGACCACGGCCCGGCTCGGCGTCGTCTCGCCTCCCATGAAGAGCGAGACTCCGACGGCGCCTTCGTTGCCGACCACCGCGATCTCCGCTGATGCGCCGCTATTGAGGACGTACAACAGCGAAACGATCGAATCCACCGGAAAATAGATGTGGCGCAGCACGACCCCTGACTCGTAGAGCACCATGCCGAAAGGCATCTCCACGTGCTTCATATGCGGATAGAGGCGCTCACGCTCGGTCGGCGGCAGGGCCATCAGGATCTGGTTTCGTTCGGGACCTGTTGAGGTAGTCACACGGGGGACATTACGCCTGCTGGAGCGGATATGTTCGCTGGCGTACCGACGGGCCCTGCGCTCGACGGTAGAGTGCAAGAATGGCAAGAGCACCCCGATCTCTACTGGAAAGGTCATCCACCCACCGATACCAGGACGGCGAGCTACGAAGCGGCCTTTCGGCCGAACAGAGCGCCGGCGTCCTGATCGTGGTCGCCGACCGTCTGGTGGGGAGAAGGCTCGCGCGCCTGCTGACAGGGAGGGGATACGCGGGCGTACGCGCCGTGAGCAGCGCATCTCGCGCACTCATCCTCGCGCATGCCCACGACCCAGGCATCATCTTCCTCGATCTCGAGCTGTCGGATGAGGCTTACGATCTTGCGCGCGTCCTGCGACAGCAGACCCGCCACGATGCACATCGACTCATCGCACTCACGCCCGCCATCGAGCAGTCGACGCGGGAGCGCGCGCGCCGCGCGGGCTTCGAGCGATGGTTGGTCACGCCGGTGGTGCAGAGCGAGCTGGAAGATCTGTTGCTCGAGCAACAGACCCTTCTGACCGAGTGACTCGTGGACGGTGCGCAGGTTCTCAGGCGCGTACCTGCTGTCATGGGCAGGCAAATCAGGGTGTGTCAGTCGAGCTCGCGATGGGAGCGGCCACCCACTTGCCAGAGACCTTCGCACATTGGGCCACGACGTAGTTGTCAGGGCCCCGCAAATTCCGTCCGCGCAGAAGCGTACGAACGTAGCCAACATCAGTGTCGACGTATCACCTTGCCGCCGTGAAAATTCAGGCGCAGCACGGTTCTAACGATGGCTGTGGATGTTGCCGCCACTGTCACGGCCCTCCGCCTCGTTCACTTTCATCGGGCGTCCGTCGAAGTCCTTGCCATTGAGCCCCTGCATGGCCTTGGCCGCGTCGCCGCTGGACATCTCGACGAAGCCGAACCCTCTGGGCGTGCCGGTCTGACGATCATTGACCAATGAAAGGGTTTGCACGGTTCCGTACTCGGCAAACAGTGCTCGTACCGATTCCTCGCTGGCGGAGGACGGCAGATTTCCTACGTAGAGTTTGATCATGGGCCTTTCCTGCGTTGGATGATCGAGCGCCAGGCGGATGCCCGGGCGGTTCGCGAGGACTGGGAGGTGACTTTCTCTGGCCGGGAAGGAGCCGGTACGGCGCGGGCTCAGGGAAGGACAAGTCGAAGATTCACAAGCCGAGCCGCAGTGTAGACAAGAACAGGAGGCTCGGTGCGACGATTTGCTCGCAGTGAGCTCAGCAATGGACCAAGACTGACGAAATCACGAGCTATCCGAGCGGGGACGTGATACGGTCGAATCCGCTCGTGATTCTTTCGCCTTGACTCCTTGGCCGCGCGCCACTTCGGCGCCCACTTCCAGGCCAGAGCGCCATCTCAGAAGCCTCCCGAACTACCGACGCGCCGATTGGCGCGCCGGCGTCGACTCATACTTTTCACTCGAGAATTCCTCATGACAAAACTCTATGTCGGAAACCTTCCTTTCACGGCCACTGAAGAATCCGTTCGCAATCTCTTCGCTCCTCACGGCACGGTGGAGAAGATTTCGCTGATCAGCGATCGCGATACGAGTCGCCCCCGCGGCTTCGGCTTCGTCGAGATGTCCAATTCGGACGCATCGCGCGCCATGCAGGCGCTCAATGGCAAGGAACTCGACGGCCGCGCGCTCAAGATAAACGAAGCGCAGGATCGGCCGCGTTCGGGCGGATCCCGCTACTGATCCGTCCAGGCGCCAACTCACCCATCCGGGAGGAACGATGCAAATCCACAGTCAGGCCATGCTTCAGTGGCAGATTCCGCTGGAGGTTGAACCGGAACGGGCGGCTGAGCTCGCGCCTTCGAATTTCAGAATCCTGATCGTCAACGAAGACATGCGCTCGGCGGACACGCTCAAGCGCACGCTGCACGACCTTGGATATCTCACCACCTTCACCGCGTACTCGGCGCGTCGCGCGCTCGTGGCCGCGGTGGAGTTCTCTCCCGCAGTTGCACTGCTCGATCTCGAGTTGCCGGACATGACGGGTTATCAGCTCGCGCATCGCTTCCGCTCGCATCTCTCGAAATCCGTTCGCCAAGTGCCGCTGCTGGCGGTCGCCGAGCTCTCCTTGCACGGCGACGCTGAATTGACCCGTGCGGCGGGCTTCATGGGTTGTCTGGCAAAGCCGGTCCCGCCTGCGGC
>DASTHJ010000364.1:0-2508 GCA_035718265.1 Steroidobacteraceae bacterium
TCCCTTGAATTGCACGTTCAACCAGCAAGACGAGCGCGAATGCCACCGTAAGAAACAAACCGATGAAGAGTAATATCGATCCCCACGTTGCCTTGAGTTTCTTGTGGCATTTCTTGCAGACAATTCCGGGCGGGTCTTCCATCGAAGCCTTGGTAGGCAACAGATGCTCCGCCTCATCGACGGTGATTTGGTATCTCTCGCATTTCGGACAAGTCCTCGACATCGCAGTCCCTCAAACCTGCCCCGCCCCCAACTCCCGCAATTTCCCTTCGTGCAGTTCCATCACCCGATCCAGCCGCCGCGCGAGGCTGCGGTCGTGGGTCACCAGTACAAGACTGGTCTTCTGCGCGCGATTCAACTCCAGCATCAGCGCGAACACCCCGGCCGCGGTCTTCTCGTCGAGATTGCCGGTCGGTTCGTCGCCGAGCACGCAGGCCGGCCTGTTCACCAGCGCACGCGCCACCGCCGCACGCTGGCGTTCGCCGCCGGAGAGTTCGCCCGGCTTGTGCGCGAGGCGGTGGCCGAGGCCGACGGCTTCCAGCAATTCCTTCGCCTGCGCATTCGCCTTGCCGACGTCTGCGCCGCCGAGCAACACCGGCAGCATCACGTTCTCCAGCGCGGTGAATTCCGGCAGCAGGTGGTGGAACTGGTAAACGAAGCCCAGCGCCTTGTTGCGCAGCTGCCCGCGCGCAGCGTTCGATAGCGCGCTCATCTGCTGCCCGGCAACGTAGACCTCGCCCGATGTCGGGGTGTCCAATCCGCCGAGCAAGTGCAGCAGCGTGCTCTTGCCGGCGCCGGAGACGCCGAGGATCGCCACGGTTTCGCCCGGCGCGACCGCGAAGTCGAGGCCGTCGAACACCGGCGTGTGCAGCTTGCCTTCGGCATAGGTCTTGCCGAGCTTTTCGGCGCGGATGACGGCTTCGACTGTCACGGGACGCTTTCCTCGGAGTAAGACGTGAGACGTGAGATGTGAGACGAACCGCAACAGCCCGACAACGATTCGAGTCTGATGACGCGTTCCTGACGTCTAACGTCTAACGTCTTACGTCTGACCTCATTCATAACGTAGTGCCTCCGCCGGCGCGGTGCGCGAGGCGCGCCAGGCCGGGTACAGCGTCGCGAGGAAGGCCATGACCAGCGCGACGCAGGCGATGATGGTCACGTCGCTGGCTTCCAGTTGCGTCGGCAGGCCGGTGATGTAGTACACGTCCTCCGGCATCAGCTGCACGCCGAGCACGCGTTCGATCCCGCGCAGGATGTGCTCGAGGTTGAGCGTGAGCACGATGCCGCCGACCACGCCGAGCACGGTGCCGATCACGCCGATCAGCGAACCCTGCACCATGAACACCTTCATCACCCCGCCGGGCGTGAGCCCGAGCGTGCGCAGGATCGCGATGTCCGCCTGCTTGTCCGTCACCAGCATCACCTGCGAGGACACGAGGTTGAACGCGCCCATCGCGATGATCAGCGACAGCAGGATCGCCATCATCGTCTTCTCCAGCTTGAGCGCGCGAAACATGTTGGCGTTGTCCTGCTGCCAGTCGGTGACGCGATACGGGCCGCGCAGGCGCAGCGCGAGGTCGCGCGCGACCGCGAAGGACTGGTCCATGTCGTGCAGGCGCAGGCGCACGCCGGTGGCGGCGTCGCCCATGCGCATCAGGCGCTGCATGTCCTGCATGTTCGCCACCGCCAGGCCCTTGTCGTATTCCTGGTAGCCGGCTTCGAAGATGCCGCTGACGGTGAAACGCTTGAGCTGCGGCACCGCGCCCATCGGCGTAGCCTGGAAATCGGTGGTGACGACCACCTTGTCGCCGACGCCGACACCAAGCCAGAGCGCGAGCTCGCTGCCGAGCACGATGTTGAAGCTGCCGGGCGTCAACTGGTCGAGCCGGCCCCGGGTCATCTTCTGCGCCAGCACCGAAACCTTGCTTTCCTCGGCCGGGATCACGCCGCGCACGATCGCCGGCTGGCGTTGCGGCCCGGTGAGCAGGGCCTCGGCTTCGACGTACGGCGCGGCGCCGGCCACGCGCGGATCGCGGTAGGCCTCGTCCACCGCCTGCCGCCAGTTCTGCATCGCCGCGCCGTCGGCGCTGATGGTCGCGTGCGCGGCCATTTCCAGCATGCGGTCGCGGATCTCGCGCTGGAAGCCGCTCATCACCGCCAGCGTGGTGATCAGCGCGGCCACGCCGAGCGCGATGCCGAGGATCGACGCCAGCGAGATGAAGGAAATGAAGCCGTTGCGGCGCTTGGCGCGCAGATAGCGCAGGCCGATGGCGACGGGAATGGGTTTGAACATGCGACCGCCGTGTCGAAGCAGCCGCTATGGTGCCATCCGCGCCCGTTGCCGCGCAGCTTCGGCCGCGGCCGCGGCCAGCCGCAGTTCACGTCGCCGTGGCGCCGGCAGGGTATCCGGCCACCACGCCAGCCTTCGACGTCGTCCGGCCGCATCCCGCCACGAGAGGAACGCCAGCGGTCCGCGCCAGTGCAGTTCCGCCGCGTCCGCGCGTT
>DASTHJ010000365.1:0-6340 GCA_035718265.1 Steroidobacteraceae bacterium
GAGCTGCTGATCGCGACGCCCCTCGGCCGCCTCGAGCTGATGATCGGCAAACTACTTCCGTACGTGGTCATCGGCCTGATCCAGGTGAGCATCATCCTGGTCGCGGGCCGCCTGTTGTTCGGCGTGCCGGTGGTCGGCAGCCTGCTGGACCTGTACGGCGCCGCGCTGGCATTCATCGCGGCCACGCTCGGACTCGGGCTGTTCGTCTCGACGCTGGCACAGACGCAGTTCCAGGCCTTCCAGTTCGCCTTCCTGACCATGCTGCCGTCCATCCTGCTGTCCGGATTCATGTTTCCGTTCGAGGGCATGCCCGAGGCGGCACAGTGGATCGCGCAGGTGCTGCCGCTGACGCACTTCAACGTGATCATCCGCGGCGTCATGCTGCGCGGCGCGGACCTGCCCGAGGTCTGGCCGCAGCTGGTGAAACTCGCGGTATTCCTGGTCGCGATGCTGGCCGTGGCCGTCCTGCGCTTCAAGAAGCGGCTGGACTAGGAAGGCGACGCGCACAGTCGCTAGACTTGCCCACTTCCCCGCGAACCAGCCCCAGGGAGTGGCATGGACCCGCAGATCCAACGCGCGACACGTTTCCGCGAGCTGCACGCGAGCGGCACGTTCGTGATCGCCAATGCCTGGGACGGCGGTTCGGCACGCGTCCTGTCGGCGCTGGGCTTCGCGGCGCTCGCCACCTCGAGTGGCGCCGCCGCCGGCACGCTCGGCCGGCTGGATCACGGCATTTCGCTCGAGGAATCGCTGGCCAACGCGCGGCTGATCTGCGAGTCCACGTCGCTGCCGGTATCCGCGGATCTCGAGAAGGGCTTCGGCGATGCGCCGTCGGACGCGGCCCGCGCGATTCACCGCGCCGCCGAAGCCGGCCTGGTCGGCGGTTCGATCGAAGACTCGACCGGCAACCCGGACGCGCCCATCTTCGACATCGGCATGGCGACCGAACGCGTTGCAGCCGCGGCCGAGGCCGCGCGCGTCCAGCCCTTCCCGTTCACGCTGACGGCACGGGCCGAGAATTTCCTGCACGGCCGCGCCGATCTCGAGGACACGATCCGGCGTTTGCAGGCCTACGAGCATGCCGGCGCCGATGTGCTGTTCGCGCCCGGGCTGCCCACGCTCGAGGCAGTGCGCACGGTGTGCGAGGCGGTGGGCAAGCCGGTGAACTTCATGGCCGGCATCCCGGGCAAATCCTTTTCCGTGGCGGAACTGGCCGCGGCCGGCGTGCGCCGCATCAGTCTCGCCACGTCGTTGTATCGCGCCGCGATGACCGGAATGGTCCACGCGGCGCGGGAAATCCGCGACTCGGGCACCTTCGGGTACGTGGAGCGGAACATCTCCACGCCGGAGTTTGCCGGCTATCTCAAGAAGACATCGTGAACCGCTGGACCCGTCGCGAAATCCTGGGTGCCGGCGCGGCGACCGTCGTCGCCGCGAGCACGCCGCTCGTCGCCGCAGAGCGCCCCGAGGACTCGCTGGAAACATTGGCGCACGCCAAGGGCATGCATTTCGGCAGCTCGCTCGGTGGTCGCGGGCTGCGTGATCCGCGGTACGTGGACCTGATCCGCGGCCAATGCGGCGTGCTCGTGCCCGAGAACGAATTGAAGATGCCGCTGGTCCAGCCCGCACCCGGAGAATTCCGCTTCGAGCGCGGCGAGGCACTGGTGCAATTCGCCGAAACGCATGCGATGAAGGTCCGCGGCCACTGCCTGCTGTGGCATCACCCGCGCTGGCTGCCGCGCTGGATGCAGGACTACGACTTCGGAGCCGATCCGGCCGCGGGCGCGGCGAAGCTGCTCGCCGAGCACGTGACGCGCACCGCCGAGCACTTCGGCAGGCGCATCGCCTCCTGGGACGTGGTCAACGAGGCTGTCGACAACGTCACCGGCGAGATGCGCGAGACGCCGCTGTCGAAGGCCATCGGTGCGCCCGACCAGGTGCTGCAGATCGCATTCCACGTGGCGCGTGACACGCTGCCGGATACCGAGCTCGTCTACAACGACTACATGGGCTGGGAGCCCGACAGCGCGCAGCATCGCGACGGCGTGCTGCGCCTGCTGGAACGGTTCCGCAAGGCGGGAGTGCCGGTGAATGCGCTCGGAGTGCAGGCGCACATCGGCGCCGGCAACCAGGAGAACAACGCTCACCGCCCGTTCGCCGCGCGCGACGAGCGCGCCTGGCGCAAGTTCCTGGAAGAGGTGACCGGCATGGGCTACGCACTGCTGATCACCGAGTTCGACGTGCACGATACGCCGCTGCCCGCAGATTTCGCGCAACGCGACCGCGAAGTGGCCGCGCTCGGGCGCGGCTTCCTCGACCTCACGCTGTCGTTCACGCAGGTGAACGCGCTGCTGTGCTGGGGTCTCATGGACACGCATACCTGGCTGCAGGGACGCACGCCGCGCGCCGACGGGCTGCCGAAGCGGCCGACGCCCTACGACAACCACTACCAGCCCAAGCCGTTGCGCGATGCCATCGCCGCCGCGCTGCGGGAAGCGCCGCCGCGCCGGCCCGCGGCTATCGCCGGCATCCCCGCATGACGACGATCGCCGTGAAGCTCGTGGACGCCGATCGCACGCGCCACTCGCCGGGCATCCTCGACATCTTCAACGAGGCCATCGTGAATTCGACCGCGCTGTACGACTACCAGCAGCGCACGGCCGCGGACATGGAGGCATGGTTCGACGGCAAGGCGCGCCGCAACGATCCGGTGATCTGCGCCGAGGACGACGACGGGCGGTTGTTGGGCTTCGCGACCTACGGGCAGTTCCGCGATCGCCCGGCCTACAAGTACACGGTCGAGCATTCGGTGTACGTCGAGGCACGCTGCCGCGGCCGCGGTGTGGGCCGCGCGCTGCTCGGCGCGATCATCGAAGCGGCCGGACGCCAGGACTACCACGTGCTGGTCGGCGGCATCGACGCCGCCAATGCGGTGAGCATCGAGCTGCACGTGAAGTTCGGGTTCACGCCCTGCGGCATCGTGCGGCAGGCCGGATTCAAGTTCGGACGATGGCTCGACCTGGCCTTCTACCAGTTGATATTGAAGACACCGCCCGCGCCGGTGGATGGATGACGGCGCGAGCCGAGGGGGAATCGTGAAGCTCAGAAGTCTGCTGGCCGCACTCTGCCTGCTCGCCGGAACCGCGCCGCCCGTGCTCGCGACCGACGCCGCGCTGTTCCACTGGTTCGAATACACGGGCCGCGATCCGCTGTATGCCGCGCCATTGCCCGCCGGCTCGTTCCACAACCCGGTGCTGGCCGGTTACTACCCCGATCCCAGCGTCACGCGCGTGGGTGACAAGTACTACCTCGTGAATTCCACGTTCACGCACTGGCCGGGCATTCCGATCCACGAGAGCACGGATCTCGTGCACTGGAAGCTCGTCGGCCACGCGCTCAGCGACCCGTCGAAGGTGAACTTCGACGGTCTGCGGGTTTCCGCCGGCGTGTTCGCGCCCGCCATCGAGTACCACGACGGCACGTTCTACGTGATCAACACCCTGGTCGACTCGGGCGGCAACTTCTTCGTCACCGCGAAGGATCCGCGCGGCCCCTGGTCGGATCCCGTGTGGCTGAAGGAAATCGACGGCATCGATCCCTCCTTCTTCTTCGACGAAGACGGCAAGGCCTACGTGGTCAACAACGGACCGCCGGAAGGCACGCCGCTCTACGACGGCCACCGCGCCATCTGGATCCAGGAATTCGACGTGGCCACGCAGAAGCTCGTCGGCCCGCGCAAGGTGCTGGTGAACGGCGGCACCGATCTCGCGAAGAAGCCCATCTGGATCGAGGGTCCGCACCTGTACCGGATCAACGGCGCGTACTACCTGATGTGCGCCGAGGGAGGCACCGGGCCCGATCACTCCGAGGTGATCTTCCGGGCGAAATCGCCATGGGGACCGTTCGAGCCCTACGCCGGCAATCCCATCCTGACGCAGCGGGACCTGCCGACGGACCGGCCGGATCCGATCACCAATGCCGGCCATGCCGACCTGGTCCGGATGCAGGACGGCAGCTGGTGGGCGCTGTTCCTCGCCTCGCAGCCGTATCGTGACTATCTGTTCAACACGGGCCGGGAAACGTTCCTGTTGCCGGTCACCTGGAAGGACGGCTGGCCGGTCATCCTCGGGCACGGGCAGGTCATCCCGACCACGCTGCCCGGCCCGAAGGCGATGAAGGCCGGCGCGCGCGGCGATGCGCTCGCGGGCAATTTCACGCGCCGCGAAGACTTCAAGGGCGCACACGCGCTCGGTCCGGAATGGATCACCGTCTACACGCCGCACGAATCGAATCCGGTCATGACCCACGAGGCGGGGCTGTTCGTCGCGCCGGTCAAGGACACCACGCTCGCGGACCGGCGCCACTCAGGGTTCATTGCGCGGCGCCAGCAACACCAGCACTTCGATGCCAGCACCGAATTGCTGCCCACGGCTGGCCGCGTCGAGTCCGGGCTGGCCGCATTCCAGAACGACAAGCACTGGTACTTCCTCGGGCAGCGCCTGCGCGGCGATGAAGTCGAAATGTTCGTGCGGCGCGCGGCGGCTGGTGCGCCCGAGGTCGTCGCGAGGAAATCCGTGCCCAACCGCCGCGGCAGCCCCCTGCGCCTGCGCATCAGCGGCGACGGCGGCGCGTACTCCTTTTATTACGACGCGGGCAGCGGCTGGCAGCCGCTGCTCGAGCAGGACGATGCTTCTTTCCTATCCACGGAAATCGCCGGCGGATTCGTCGGTACTGTGATCGGCCCCTACGCCCAATACGAACAGGAATGAACATGCACTTCAGAGGAATCGCGTTCGCAGGTTGCGGGCTGCTGCTGGCGGCCCAGGCGCTGGCCCAGCAGGCGCCGCCGGTCAATCCCGACGCCGACAAGCAGGAATGGATCGCCCTGTTCAACGGCAAGGATCTCAGCGGCTGGGTCCCGAAGATCGCCAAGCACGCACTCGGCGAGAACTTCGCCGACACGTTCCGCGTCGAGAACGGGCTGCTCGAGGTGCGCTACGACAAGTACCAGAGTTTCGACGGCCAGTTCGGCCACCTGTTCTGGAAAGAGCCCTACTCTTACTACCGCATCGCCGTCGAATACCGCTTCGTCGGGCAGCAGGCGCCCGGCAACCCGGGCGCGTGGGCGCTGCGCAATTCCGGCGTCATGATGCATTCGCCGGACCCGCGCACCATGCCGCGCGACCAGACGTTTCCGATTTCCATCGAGGGTCAGCTGCTCGGCGGCAACGGCGACGGCAAGCCGCGCCCCACGGCCAACATGTGCTCGCCCGGCACCGAGATCGTCTACCAGCACGCGTTGTACGGCGATCACTGCCTGAACTCGAGCTCGCCGACCTTCGACGGCGAGCAGTGGGTGCGCGCGGAATTCGAGGTGCACGGCTCCGGCACGATCACCCACTACGTCAACGGCCAGAAGGTGCTCGAGTACGAGATGCCGCAGTTCGGCGGCGGCGTGGTCGACAACTTCGATACCACGACCAAGCTCGACGGGCAGCTCATCGACCACGGTTACATCTCGCTGCAGAGCGAGTCGCACCCTATCGACTTCCGCAAGGTGGAACTGCTGAACCTCGCGGGCTGCATGGATCGCGCGGCGAGCAATTACAAGAGTTACTACGTCAAGCACGTGCCCGGGGACTGCAAGTTCGCCGCGGATGTAAAACCTGCGATGCGTCGTCCCGGCGAGTACACGTTCATGCCGGATTCGCTGCCGCAGCAGGATGTGCCGAAGGGCGTGCTCGAGGGGCCGTTCGAATTCCACAGCAAGATCATCGCCGGCACGGTGCGCCGGTACTGGATCTACGTACCGGCGCAGTACGACCGCAAGAAGCCGCAGCCGGCGAACGTGCTGGTGTTCCAGGACGGGCAGCGCGCCACGAATCCGCAAGGCAGCCTGCGCGTGCCGCAGGCGATGGAGAACCTGATCGCCAGGAAGCAGATGCCGGTCACCATCGGCATCTTCATCACGCCGGGAAACCTGAGCGCGAGCTATCCGACGGATCTCGGCATGAACAACCCCGACCACCGCAAGGAGGAATACGATGCGCTGAACGACACGTATGCGCGCTTCCTCATCGAGGAAATGCTGCCCGAGGTGGGCAGGAAGTACCGGCTCACCGACGATCCCGAGAAGCGCGCGATCGGCGGTACGTCGAGCGGCGCGATCGCGGCGTTCACGGTGGCATGGCAGCGGCCTGACTACTTCCGGCGCGTGATCAGCCTGATCGGCAGCTACACGTCGATAGGCTATTCGCCGGCCACCGCCACCGAGCCGATGACGCCGGGCGGCGACCTGTACCCGACGCTGATCCGCAAGAATCCGATCAAGCCCATCCGC
>DASTHJ010000366.1:0-2205 GCA_035718265.1 Steroidobacteraceae bacterium
GATGGCATTGTTCATCAGCAGGTCCTTGACCTGCGTGCGCGGCGGCGAGTAGCGGTAGTTGAACAGCACGCGCAGGTGCTTGCCATTGCGCTTGCACGCATCGACGATGGCTTGCGCCTTCTCGGGCGTGGTCGTCAGCGGTTTCTCGGTGAGCACGTCGCAGCCGGCATCGAGCGCCCGCACGATGTACTCGTGGTGGAAGCCATCCGGGCAGGTGACGATCACGCAGTCCGGCTTCGTCTCCTTGATCATCTTGTCGAAGTCGGCGGCCAGGTATTTCTTCGGCGGCTTGGCGTGCGCGTCCTTGAGATTGGGCGCGATGAAGCGCAGCGCGGTGTCCAGGCGACCGGGGTTCACGTCGCAGATGCCGACCAGCTCGTTGTCCTTGGCAAAGGTCTTCGTGATCGCCGTGAGGTACATGCGCGAACGCGAGCCCACGCCGACGTTGCAATACCGGCGGCGACCGGCGGCGGCCTGGACGAGGCCGGACATTCCCACGGCTGCGGCGCCGGCGCCCTTGAGTACGGTGCGCCGGTCGAAGGTCAACTCACTCATCTTCAGGTTCCCCCGGGTTGGTCAGCGATCAGCGCCAACCATACATCAAATCCGATCAATCGCGATCATCCACGAGCATCGAGTTTTTGGTTGCCGCATACTCCGTTGCGATGCACGCACTGCGAATTTGCGCGTCGGTGGCCGCGTTGCTCCTGTCCGTCGGCGCCCTGGCAAAGCCGATCGACCGTCATGCGCTGGTCACGCGGCACAACCCGAGCATCACGCGCGTCGATCCGTCGGCGCCGTTCATGGTGGGCAATGGCAACTTCGCGTTCACCGCCGACATCACCGGGCTGCAGACCTTTCCGGAACAGTATTCGCCGCTGGCGCCGCTGCTCACCGAGGCGCAATGGGCGTGGCACAGCTTTCCCGGCAAATTCAAGCTGTCGCAGGCGCTCCAGCCCTTCCAGGTGCGCGGCAAGCTGCGCTGGTATCCGGCGCTGTCGAGCTGGGACGAGGCGAAGAAGCCGGCGATCCAGTGGCTGCGCGAGAACCCGCACAAGTTCTCGCTCGGCCGCCTCGCGTTGCGGCTCGAGCATGCCGACGCAGCGCCCGCAGACTTCGCCGACCTGTCGGCGACGCAACAGTCGCTGGACATGTGGAATGGTCGCCTCACCAGCCGCTTCTCCTTCGATGGTCAGCCCGTCGAAGTGGAAACCTCCGTGCATCCCGCGCGCGACATCGTCATCCTGCGCCTGAAGTCGCCGCTGCTGGCCGCGGGACGACTCGGCGTGGACCTGAAATTCGCGGGCGTGTCGCACCAGCTCAACCCGGACCCGCAGGACTGGCAACATCCCGAGGCGCACACGACGCAGGAAATCGCGCGCGACGCGCACGGCCTGTCGCTGGCGCGCACGCTCGACGACACGCACTACTCGGTGAAGCTCGGCGCGGATCAGGAGCTGCGCATCGAGACGCCGGCCGCGCATGTCTTCCGCGTGAAGTCGCCGGGCGCCGCGCAGCTCACGCTGCTGGTGGAATTCAGCGAGCGGCCGGTCGCGGTGTTGCCCGAGGCCGAGGCCGCGCGCGCCGCCGTCGCGCAGTGGTGGCAGCACTTCTGGATGCACGGTGGCGTCGTGGATCTCACGGGCAGCAGGCATCCGCAGGCCGGTGAGCTCGAGCGGCGCATCGTGCTCTCGCAATACCTCACGGCCGTGAATTCCGCCGGCATCTATCCACCGCAGGAAGAAGGACTGTTCTCGAACAGCTGGAATGGCAAGTTCCATCTCGAGATGCACGCCTGGCACGAGGCGCACTTCGCCGTCTGGGGCAGGCCCGAGCTGCTCGAGCGCAGCATGCCCTGGTACCTCGAGCATCTCGACGAGGCGCGCAAGCGCGCCAAGGACATGGGCGTCAAGGGCGCGTGGTGGCCGAAGATGGTCGGCCCCGAGGGGCGCGAGAGCCCGAGCACCGTCAATCCCTGGATCATGTGGCAGCAGCCGCATCCTATCTACCTGGCCGAGACCATCTACAACGCGCGCCAGGACCGCGCCACGCTCGAGAAGTACAAGGAGCTGGTGTTCGAGACCGCGGAGCTGCTGGTGAGCTGGTCGTACTTCGACAAGAAGGAGCAGCGCTACATCCTCGGGCCGCCGATGATCCCGGCGCAGGAGAATTTCGATCCGCAGGCCACGTTCAACCCGACCTTCG
>DASTHJ010000367.1:0-2302 GCA_035718265.1 Steroidobacteraceae bacterium
AGGGGACGTACCTGAAGCAGGTGCGTCCCCTTTTGCTAGGAAATGGAGAATGTCCCCATTTTCCCCACTCTCTAATCCCCACTTTTCTCACCCGGCACCTCTTATTCTCAGGCTCCACTCGGCCGGGCCGGTCTGGTGCACCGACGTGCCGTTCGCGTCGACGGCCACGGTCACCGGCATGTCCTCCACCGTGAATTCGTAGATCGCCTCCATGCCGAGATCCTCGAACGCCACGACGCGCGAGGCCTTGATGGCTTTCGAGACCAGGTAGGCCGCGCCTCCCACGGCCATCAGGTAGGCCGCGCGGTGCTTGCGGATCGCCTCGATGGCCACCGGGCCGCGCTCGGCCTTGCCGACCATGGCGATGAGCCCGGTCTTCTCGAGCATCATCCCGGTGAACTTGTCCATGCGCGTCGCCGTGGTCGGGCCCGCCGGACCCACGACTTCCCCACGCACCGGATCCACCGGCCCGACGTAATAGATGACGCGATTGCGGAAATCCACGCCCGGCGGCAGCCCTTCTCCCCTGGCGAACAGGTCCGCGATGCGCTTGTGCGCCGCATCGCGTCCCGTGAGCATCCGGCCGTTGAGCAGCAGCGATTCGCCCGGCTTCCAGGTGGCGACCTCGGCCGGCGTCAGGGTATCGAGATTCACGCGGCGCGCGTCGGCCGCGGGCTGCCAGTCGATCTTCGGCCAGTCCGAGAGTTTCGGCGGATCGAGCTTCGCAGGGCCGGAGCCGTCCAGCGTGAAATGCACGTGCCGCGTGGCCGCGCAGTTCGGGATCATCGCGGCCGGCTTCGAAGCCGCGTGCGTCGGGTACTCGAGGATCTTCACGTCGAGCACCGTCGACAGGCCGCCCAGTCCCTGCGCGCCGATGCCGAGCGCGTTCACCTTCTCGTACAGCTCGATGCGCAGCTCCTCGGTCCTGGTGCGCGGTCCGCGCGCCTTGAGCTCCGCCATGTCGATGGGCTCCATGAGCGCCTCCTTGGCGAGCAGCATGGCCTTCTCGGCCGAGCCGCCGATGCCGAGGCCCAGCATGCCGGGCGGACACCAGCCGGCGCCCATGAGCGGCACGGTCTTCAGCACCCAGTCGACCAGCGAGTCGGAAGGATTCAGCATCACGAACTTCGACTTGTTCTCCGAGCCGCCGCCCTTGGCGGCCACGGTGATCTCGACCTGGTCGCCCGGCACGAGCTGCGTGTGGATCACCGCCGGCGTGTTGTCGCGCGTGTTCTTCCGCGAGAAGTTGGGATCCGCGACGATCGAGGCGCGCAGCTTGTTGTCCGGATGTAGATAGGCACGGCGCACGCCTTCGTTGATCATGTCCTCGAAGCCGAGCGACGCATCCCAGCGCACGTCCATGCCGACCTTGGCGAACACCACGACGATGCCGGTGTCCTGGCAGATCGGGCGGCGTCCCTCGGCGCACATGCGCGAGTTGGTGAGGATCTGCGCGATGGCGTCGCGCGCCGCCGGCGATTCCTCCAGCTCGTAGGCCTTGCCGAGCGCGCGGATGTAGTCCGGCGGATGGAAATACGAGATGTATTGCAGGGCGTCGGCGACGCTGGCGATCAGGTCGGCTTGCGTGATGGTCTTCATAAAGTTGCGGTTGATTCGCCGCAACATTTTAGCGCGGCGGTGTCGCGACGTTTCGGTTAAGTTCAGCCGCATGAGCGCTGGCAGGAAAATCGTCGTCATCGGCGGTGGTTTCGGCGGGCTGTGGGCCGTGCGGCAACTGGCCGACGCACCAGTCGAGATCACGCTCATCGACCGCAGCAATCACCACCTGTTCCAGCCGCTGCTCTACCAGGTCGCGACCGCCGGGCTCGCGGCGCCGTCGATCGCCGCGCCGCTGCGCTACATCCTGCGCCGGCAACGCAACGTCACCGTGCTCATGGGCGAGGTCACGCGCATCGACACGGCGGCCAGGCGCGTCCAGGCCGGCGAGCGGGAAATCGCCTACGACTACCTGCTGGTGGCGAGCGGCGCCGCGCACGCCTACTTCGGCCACGACGACTGGGAGCGTTTCGCGCCCGGCCTGAAGAATCTCGACGATGCATTCGTGATCCGCCGGCGGATCCTCGAGGCGTTCGAGCGCGCCGAGGCGTTCGCCTGCGGCCCGGATCGCGAAGCCTGCCTGACGTTCGCGGTGATCGGCGGCGGACCGACCGGCGTCGAGCTCGCCGGCACGCTCGCGGAGATCGCGCGCCACACGCTGGCCAGGGAATTCCGGCACATCGATCCGCGCCAGGCGCGCGTGTTGCTCATCGAGGCCGGTCCGCGCGTGCTCGCCACGTTCAGC
>DASTHJ010000368.1:0-4268 GCA_035718265.1 Steroidobacteraceae bacterium
CGACGAAGTCGCGCCCACTGGTCCGCGCGCACTCGCGACCATCACGCGCGAGCCGATGGGCGTGGTCGGCGCCATCGTGCCGTGGAATTTTCCGTTGCTGATGGCCTCGTGGAAGATCGGCCCGGTGCTGGCCAGCGGCAACTCGCTGGTGCTGAAGCCCTCCGAGAAGTCGCCGCTCACCGCGCTGCGCGTCGCGGAGCTGGCGCTGGAGGCGGGCCTGCCCGAAGGCGTGTTCAACGTGGTGCCGGGCTTCGGCCACACGGCCGGCAAGGCGCTGGCGGCGCACATGGACGTCGACTGCATCGCGTTCACCGGCTCCACGGCCACCGGCAAGGCGGTGATGGCCGCGGCCGCGCAGTCGAACCTCAAGAAGGTGTCGCTCGAGTGCGGCGGCAAGTCACCGAACATCGTGCTGGCCGACGTGCCGGATCTGGACCGCGCGGCGACCGCGGCGGCGTTCGCCATCTTCTTCAACCAGGGCGAGATGTGCTCGGCCGGCTCACGCCTGCTGGTGCAGGATTCCATCAAGGACGCGATGCTCGAGAAGATCGCCGCCGTGGGCCGCGCCATGCGTCCGGGAGATCCGCTGGATCCCGCGACGAAGCTCGGCGCGATCGTCGACGAGACGCAGATGCAGCGCGTGCTCGGCTACATCGACGCCGGCCGCAGCGACGGTGCGCGCGTCGCGCTCGGCGGCTCGCGCGTGCTCGAGGAGAGCGGCGGCTTCTTCGTCGAGCCCACGGTGTTCGATGCCGTCAGGCCCGCGATGCGCATCGCGCGCGAGGAGATTTTCGGCCCCGTGCTGGCGACGATCACGTTCCGTGACGTCGAAGAGGCCATCCAGATCGCCAACGACGTCGACTATGGCCTGGCCGCGGCCGTCTGGACCCGCGACATCAACACTGCGCACCGTACGGCGCGCGCGCTGCGCGCCGGCACCGTCTACGTCAATTGCTACGACGCCGACGACATCACCGTGCCGTTCGGCGGCTTCAAGCAGTCGGGCATCGGCCGCGACAAGTCGCTGCATGCCTTCGACAAGTACACCGAGCTCAAGACCACGTGGATCGATCTGAGCTGATCACCCCGGATTCGCCGCTCGCGTTCGTCGATGTCGAGACCACGGGCGGCAACACCGCGCTGCATCGCGTGATCGAGGTGGCCGTCGTCTGCACGCGCGGCGATGAGCTCGAGTCCGAGTGGCGCTCGTTCGTGAATCCCGGCGTGCACGTGCCGGCCGGCATCCAGGCGCTGACCGGCATCGACGACGACGCGCTCGCCGCGGCGCCGTGTTTCGAACAGCTCGCGGACGAGATCGCCGCGCGTCTCGAAGGCCGCGTGTTCGTCGCGCACAACGCGCGCTTCGACCATGGCTTCCTGCGACGCGAGTTCGCGCGCGCCGGGCGCGACTGGCGCGCGCGCTCGCTGTGCACGGTGCGCCTGTCGCGCGCCTTGAACCCGGAGCTGGAGCGGCACAACCTCGACGCACTCATCGAATACCACGGCCTCGTGGTCCCGGCGCGCCATCGCGCGCTGCCCGATGCACAGGCATTGTGGCAGCTGTGGCGCGAGTGGCGGGCGGCGTGGCCCGTCGCGGAGCTGCAGCGCGCGCTGGAGCGCGTCGCGCGCCCCGACGTCCCGCCCGGGCTGCCGGAGGACCTGGCCGACGACTTGCCCGAGGCACCCGGCGTATACGAATTCCACGGCGAGTCGGATGGCCTCACGGATGCGCTGCTGTATGTCGGCAAGGCCAACAACCTGCGCGAGCGCGTGCTCGATCATTTCCGCGGCCAGGACGCGAAGTCACGGCGGCTCACCGCGCACACGCGCCGCGTGACCTGGCAGGAAACCGCCGGCGAGCTCGGCGCCCTGCTGCTCGAGGCGCGCGAAATCCGCGAGCGCCAGCCGGTGTACAACAAGCAGCTGCGCGGCGGCGCGCGCCGCTTCACCTGGTTGTTCGCCGACGGCATGCCGCCACGACTGGCGCCGCTCGATGCCGAGGTGCTGCGCAGCGGCGGCGCCTACGGCGCCTGGCGCAGCGAGCGCGAAGCGCGGCGTGCGCTCGAGGCATTGGCGCGCGAACACCGCTGGTGTCTCAAGGTGCTGGGGCTCGAGTCCGGCGACGGCTCCTGCTTCGGCTTGCAGGTGGGCCGGTGCACCGGCGCCTGCGTGGGCCAGGAGTCCGCGGCCACGCACCTGGCGCGCGTGCGCATCGGGCTCGCGCGCCAGCAGCTGCCGCCGTGGCCGCACGCCGGCCCGGTCGTGTACACCGAGGGACACGACGAGCATCGGCAATATCACCTGCTCGACACCTGGCAGCTGCTCGCCACCTTCGACGGCGACGAGGCCGATGAGGGCATCGCGCAGTACTGCCGCGGCTCGCGGCGCACGCCGCGCGAATTCGACGTGGACCAGTTCCACATCCTGAGACGCGCGCTCAAGGGACGCCGCGTCACGCCTCTGCCACGCGATACCGACGATCACCGGGCCGACGATTCGTGGGGCTGACCGACGGCGCGCGGCGATTCGTGGCGTCTTGCCCGCGCGGGTTCGGCGACCTGCTGGCGCGCGAGCTGCGCGAGCTGGGCGCAGCCGAGGTGCGCGAACGCGCGCTCGGCGTGGAGTTCTCGGGATCGCTGGCCGTGGCCTATCGCGCCTGCCTGGAATCCCGCGTGGCGTCGCGCGTCTTCCTGGTGCTCGCCGAGCTGGACGCGCCCGGCGACGCCGCGTTCTACGAGGCGGTGCGCGCCATCGACTGGCGCGAGCACGTCGACCCGGCGCGCACGCTGGCCTGTGACTTCACCGGCAAGCATCCCGAGCTCACGCACACGCGATTCGGCGCGCTGCGTCTCAAGGATGCCATCTGCGACCAGCTGCGCGATGCCACGGGACGCCGGCCTGACATCGCACCTGAACGACCGGCGGTGCGCGTACATGCGCACGCGAACGGGTCGCGCGTCAGCGTGTCGCTGGATCTTTCCGGCGAGGGACTGCATCGGCGCGGCTATCGCACGCAGGCCGGCGAAGCGCCGTTGCGCGAGAACCTTGCGGCCGGAATCCTGCTGCGTGCCGGCTGGCCGGAGAAGTCGCGCGGCGTCGCGGAATTCCTCGATCCGATGTGCGGCTCGGGCACGCTGGTCATCGAGGCCGCGATGATGGCCGCGGACATCGCGCCGGGCGCGCGCCGGCACTACTTCGGATTCTTCGGCTGGCCGGGCCACGACAAGGCGGTTTGGGACGCCGTGAAGCAGGCCGCGCTGGCGCGCGAGCATGCGCCGGCCTGCCGCCTGCGCGGTGTCGACGCCGACGCCGTCGTGCTCGAGGCGGCGCGCGACAACGCGGCGCGCGCCGGCGTGTCCGAGTGCGTGGGCTTCGGGCGCGGCGAACTCGCCGCCGTGAAGCCGGCGGGCGCGGGCACGGGCTTCCTGGCCACCAATCCGCCATACGGCGTGCGGCTCGAGGATCGCGCCGGCGCGCGCGCGCTGATGAAGCAGCTCGGCGAGGTGCTGCGCGCGAGCTTCGCGGGCTGGGATGCGGCCATCCTGTCGGGATCGGCGGACGCGGGCCTGGAGCTCGGCCTCCGCGCCGAACGCGTGCACACCGTGTGGAACGGGGCGCTCGAATGCCGGCTGCTGCGCCTGCACGTCTCGGCGGAATCGGCGAAGACACTGCTGCACACCGGGCGCACGGCGCGCATCGATGCGTCGCTCGCGGATTCCCCGGGCGCGAAGATGTTCGCGAATCGCATCGCCAAGAACCTGCGGCAGCTCGAGAAGTGGGCCGCGCGCGAGTCGGTGAGCTGCTATCGCATCTACGACGCCGACATGCCGGAGTACTCGTTCGCCATCGACCGCTATGCCGAGGCGGACGGTCCGCGCACCTGGCTGTACGTGCAGGAATACGCGGCGCCGAAGACCATCGACCCGGCCGCCGTGCAGAAGCGCCGCAACGAGGCGCTGGCCGCCCTGCCGGCGGCCACCGGCGTGCCGGCCGACTTCATCCACCTGCGCCAGCGGCGCCGCACGGCGCGCGGCGAACAATACGAGAAGTTAGGCGGGCAGGCCGACTTCCGGCTCGTGGAGGAGGGCGGCCTGCGCTTCTGGGTGAACTTCACCGACTACCTGGACACGGGCTTGTTCCTCGACCACCGCATCACGCGCGCGCGCCTGCGCGAGGCCGCGTCGCGCAAACGCTTCCTCAACCTGTTTGCCTACACGGGCAGCGCCACGGTGTACGCGGCCGCCGGGCGGGCGCGTGAGACCACGACG
>DASTHJ010000369.1:0-11302 GCA_035718265.1 Steroidobacteraceae bacterium
TTCCTGTTCGGCAGCCTGCAGCGCGACCCGGACGAATTCACGCTGATCAACGACAAGCATCGCGTGTCGTTCCACAAGCCGATGTTCCTGCTGCCGGTCAGCTACAGCGATCGCTACGGCAGCGACGAGAGCGAGTTCGTCTTCGATCTCAGTCTCAAGCTGCGTCTGTTCGGCAGCAATCTGTTCTTCGCGTACACGCAGCGTTCGTTCTGGCAGATCTATAACGCCAGCGAATCGCGGCCGTTCCGCGAGACCGATTACAACCCGGAACTGTTCTACCGCTGGAAACCGCGTTTCGGCTTCTGCCGGACCTGCGGCTTCGACTTCGGTGCCGAACACGAATCCAACGGCCAGGACGTGCCCGATTCGCGATCCTGGAATCGCCTGTATTTCGCCGCGTACAAGGAATGGGACCGCACGCTGCTGTACCTGAAGACCTGGTACCGCATCCCGGAAGACAAGAAGAAGACGCCCGACGACGCCAAGGGCGACGACAACCCGGACATCGCGCACTATTACGGTTACGGCGAAATCCGCGTGCAGCAGGAACTGTTTGCAAGCAAACACCTGGCGGCGCTGATGGTGCGCGGCAACCCGTCCACCGGCAAAGGCGCGATCGAGTTCAACTACAGTGTGCCGTTCGGCGACTACCTGTATTGGAACGTGTATCTGTTCAACGGCTACGGCGACAGCCTGATCGACTACAACCGCAGCGTCACGCGCATCGGCATCGGCGTGATGCTGGCTCGCTGAAGCCGTCGGCAAAACGAAAACGGGCGCCAGAGGCGCCCGTTCCATAGACCCCAGCGACGCCGACTTACTCGGCGGCCGCTTCCGCAGCACCCTGCGGGCGATCGACCAGTTCGACATACGCCATTGGCGCATCGTCGCCGGCACGGAAGCCGCACTTGAGAATGCGCAGGTAGCCACCCGGACGCGCGTTGTAGCGCGGACCGAGCTCGTTGAACAGCTTCTGCACGGCGTCGCGGTCACGCAGGCGCGCGAACGCGAGACGGCGATTGTGGACCGAATCGGTCTTCGCGCGCGTGATCAGCGGCTCGGCGAGACGACGCAGTTCCTTGGCTTTCGGCAGCGTGGTCTTGATCAGCTCGTGCTCGAACAGCGCGACCGCGATCGCCTGCATCGTCGCTTTGCGGTGGCTGGAAGTGCGGCCGAAGGCGCGGCCCGACATCTTGTGACGCATGGCTTGTTTTCCTGAAAGCTTCTACTTAGGCGGGCACTTTCGGCGACGACCAGTTCTCGAGCTTCATGCCGAGATCCAGTTCGTGCGAACGCAAGGCTTCCTTGATTTCGTTGAGCGACTTCTTGCCGAGGTTCGGCGTCTTCATCAGCTCCATCTCGGTGCGCTGCACGAGATCGCCGATGTAGTAGATGTTCTCGGCCTTGAGGCAGTTCGCCGAACGCACCGTCAGCTCCAGATCGTCGATCGGACGGAACAGGATCGGCGACAGTTCCTTCTTGCCCGGCACTGCGGCGGCCTGCGCCGCTTCGGCTTCGAGATCGACGAACACCGCGAGCTGGTCACGCAGGATGCGCGCGGCCAGACGCACGGCTTCCGCCGGCTCGATGCCGCCGTTGGTGTCGACGTCGAGAATCAGCTTGTCGAGGTCGGTGCGCTGCGCGACGCGCGCACGCTCGACCGCGTAGCTGACGCGACGCACCGGGCTGTAGCTCGCATCGAGCTTGAGCACGCCGACGCCGCGCACGTCTTCCTCGCGCACCGCGCTCGCCGCCGGCACGTAGCCGCGACCACGCGTGACCTTCAGCGTGATGTTCAGCTTGCCGCCGGTCAGATTCGCGAGCACCAGTTCCGGGTTGACGATCTCGACGTCGTGGTCGAGCTTGATGTCGCCGGCGGTGACCGGGCCGGTGCCTGACTTCTCGAGACGCAGCGTCGCTTCTTCGCGCGAGTGCATGCGGATCGCGACATTCTTGATGTTCAGCAGGATGTCGAGGACGTCTTCCTGCACGCCTTCGACCGCGCTGTACTCGTGCACGACGCCGTCGATCTGCACTTCGGTGATCGCGGCGCCCGGAATCGACGACAGCAGGATGCGGCGCAGGGCGTTGCCCAGCGTGTGGCCGAAGCCGCGCTCCATCGGTTCGAGCGCGACGCGCGCATGGCTCGGCGAAACGACTTCGACGTCGATCTGGCGCGGCTTGAGCAGGTCTGCGACAACGTTCTGCATGATGTACCTCTATTCGTGAAACGGGCTTGGCGGCGAGGACTCGAACGACTTACTTCGAGTACAACTCGACGACCAGTGCCTCGTTGATGTCCGGCAGGATCTGATCGCGCGTCGGCACCGCCTTGAACGTGCCCTTCAGGCCTTTCTCGTCGACGTCGACCCAATCGGCCAGACCGGCCTGGGTCGCGATCGACAGCGCCTCGACGATGCGCGACTGCTTGCGCGACGCTTCGCGGATCTCGACGACGTCGCCGGACTTGACCTGGTACGACGCGATGTTGACGAGCTTGCCGTTGACGACCACCGACTTGTGCGACACCAGCTGGCGCGCTTCGGCGCGGGTGCGCGAGAAGCCCATGCGGTAGACGACGTTGTCGAGGCGCGATTCGAGCATCTGCAGCAGCAGCACGCCGGTCGCGCCCTTGGTCGACGACGCCTTCTTGTAATAGTTGCGGAACTGGCGCTCGAGCACGCCGT
Organism: Steroidobacteraceae bacterium; assembly: GCA_035718265.1. GTDB lineage: Bacteria > Pseudomonadota > Gammaproteobacteria > Steroidobacterales > Steroidobacteraceae > CADEED01. Next base: position 2,688 of record DASTHJ010000369.1, read on the forward strand.
ACATCTGCTTGAGCTTCTGCTTTTCACGCAGCTGCAGCGCGTAATCCGACAGGCGGGTCTTGGCGGCGCCATGCTGACCCGGACGGGTCTCCATGTTGCACTTGCTGTCGATCGAGCGGGCGCGCGACTTCAGCAGCAGATCGGTGCCGGCACGGCGGGACAGCTTGCACTTCGGTCCAATGTAACGAGCCATGATTTCTCTACCTTACACGCGGCGGCGCTTGGCCGGCCGGCAGCCGTTATGCGGGATCGGCGTGACGTCGGTGATGTTGGTGATCTTGAAACCGGCGGCATTGAGCGCGCGCACGGCCGATTCGCGGCCCGGACCCGGACCCTTGACGCGCACTTCGATGTTCTTGACGCCGTGCTCGGCGGCGGCCTGGCCGGCCTTGTCGGCCGCGACCTGCGCCGCGAACGGCGTCGACTTGCGCGAGCCCTTGAAGCCCGCCGCACCGGCCGTGCTCCACGACAGGGCATTGCCCTGACGGTCGGTGATCAGGATGATCGTGTTGTTGAAAGAGGCATGAATATGCGCCACCGCATCGGTGACGTTCTTCTTGACCTTCTTGCGCTTGGCCGTGTTGGCGGCGGACGGGTTAGCCATTTGCGTATCCGGCTCTCAATTATTTCTTGTTCGTCGCGACGGTGCCGCGACGCGGCCCCTTGCGGGTGCGGGCGTTGGTGCGGGTGCGCTGGCCGCGCACCGGCAGACCACGGCGATGACGCAGGCCGCGATACGAGCCGAGGTCGATCAGCCGCTTGATGCTCATCGACACTTCACGGCGCAGATCGCCTTCGACGATCAGCTTGCCGATCTCCGTGCGCAGCTTTTCCAGCTCGCCTTCGGTCAGCGAACGGATCTGCACGGTCGGATCAATGCCGGCGGCCGCACAGATCTGCTTCGCGCGGGTCTTGCCAATGCCGTAGATCGCCCGCAGCGCGATCACCGTGTGTTTGCGATCCGGGATGTTGACGCCCGCGATACGTGCCATGTGCTACCTCGACTCAATCCAACGCGCGGAAAAGCCGCGCATTATAGGGGAACTGGGAACTGCCTTCAAATCTTGCCGCTTCGAGAGTTCGCTGCCGCCATCCATGGCGCGATCTCATCTGCTTTTGAACGCCCGGCCCGGCGTCTGGCTTAACTCGAAGTGACATTGAGTCACTTCTCGCCGGAGCCCAACGCTCCATGGCCGGGTGTTCGCCTGTCCGCGATGCCCACCGGGCATCACGGACAGGCTCACCCCTGCCGCTGTTTGTGGCGCGGATCGGTGCAGAGGATGCGCACGACGCCATTGCGACGGACGACCTTGCAGTTCCGGCAGATTTTCTTGACCGATGCACGGACTTTCATGACTGACCTCTGGACTAGGTAATCGGGACTAGCGGCTCTGCGCCGGTCCCAGAGACTTCAGGTTGGCCTTCTTCATCAGGCCTTCGTACTGGTGCGACGTCAGGTGCGCCTGCAGCTGCGCCATGAAATCCATCACCACCACGACGGTGATCAGCAGCGAGGTGCCGCCGAAATAGAACGGAATGCTGCTGACGAACGAACGCAGGATTTCCGGCACCAGGCAGATCACCAGGATGTACAGCGAACCGACCACCGTCAGACGGGTCAGCACCGTATCGATGTACTTCGCGGTCATCGCACCCGGACGCACGCCCGGAATGAACGCACCGGACTTCTTCAGGTTGTCCGCGGTCTCGCGCGAATCGAACACCAGCGCCGTGTAGAAGAAGCAGAAGAACACGATCAGCAGGCCGTACAGCAGCGTGTACAGCGGCTGCCCCGGCGACAGCGCGTTGGCCACTTTCTGCAGCACGCCGCTCGTGCCCTCGGCGCCGCCGTTGCCGAAGAACTGCACCAGCGAGGCCGGGAACAGGATGATCGACGATGCGAAGATCGGCGGGATGACGCCCGACATGTTGAGCTTCAGCGGCAGATGCTGGGTCTGCGCGGCGAAGATCTTGCGACCCTGCTGGCGACGCGCATGGTGAATCGGAATACGGCGCTGCGCGCTCTCGAAGAACACCACGCCCCAGGTGACGATCGCGACCAGACCGAGCACCGCGATCACCGTGAAGCCGCCGATCGAACCTTCGCTGACCAGCTGTGCGGTCGCGCCGAGCGCGCGCGGGAAGCCGGCGACGATGCCGGCGAAGATGATCATCGAGATGCCGTTGCCGACGCCGCGCTCGGTGATCTGCTCGCCGAGCCACATCAGGAACATCGTGCCGGTGACCAGGCTGACCGTCGCGACGAACAGGAAGCCGAAGCCGGCATTGATCGCGACGCCGGATTTCTGCAGCGCGAGCGCCGCGCCGAACGACTGGAAGATCGCCAGACCCAGCGTGCCGTAGCGCGTGTACTTGGTGATCTGCCGGCGGCCGGACTCGCCTTCCTTCTTCAATTCCTTGAGCTGCGGCATGACCGTCGCCATCAGCTGCACGATGATGCTCGCCGAAATGTACGGCATCACGCCGAGCGCGAAGATCGACAGGCGATGCAGCGCGCCGCCCGAGAACATGTTGAACATGTCCAGGATCGTGCCCTTGCTCTGGTTGAACAGGGCCGCCAGCTGCACCGGATCGATGCCCGGCACCGGGATGAAGCTGCCGATGCGGAACACGACGATCGCACCGAGCAGGAAGAACAGGCGATTGCGCACCTCGTTCATCTTGCTCAGGTCCGGCATCATCGAACCGCCCGGCGAACCCGGAGTCTTGGCCATGACGTGCTCGGTCCTTACTCGGCGATCACGCCGCCGGCAGCGGTGATGGCTTCGCGGGCGCCCTTGGTGACGAGCACGCCCTTGAGCGAGACCTTGCGGCTCAGCTCGCCCGACTTGATGACCTTCGCGGTCTGCGCGGTCGCCGGCACGATGTTCGCGGCCTTCAGCACCGCGAGATCGATGTCGGTCGCCGTCATCTTCTCGATTTCCGACAGACGCACTTCGGCGGTCAGCGACTTGATCGGCGACTTGAAGCCGCGCTTCGGCAGGCGACGCTGGATCGGCATCTGGCCGCCTTCGAAGCCGACCTTGTGATAGCCGCCCGAACGCGCGGTCTGACCCTTGTGGCCGCGGCCGGCGGTCTTGCCGAGACCCGAGCCGATGCCGCGACCGACGCGAACCTTCTTGGTCTTCGCACCCTGGCCCGGCTTGATCGTGTTCAGTTTCATAGTCATTCGTCCGTGTGCTGTCGCGCTGTTCAGACTTCTTCGATGCGCAGCATGTAGGAGACCTTGTTGACCATGCCCATGTTCTCGGGCGTGGCGGCAACGGTCACCGTGTGATGCATGCGACGCAGGCCGAGGCCGCGCACGCAAGCCTGATGCTTCGGCAGGCGCTTGGCGAGGCTACGGATCAGCGTCAGCTTGATCTGCTTGGGAGCGGTCATGGTCGTTCTCGTTCTTTAGCCGAGGAGTTCTTCGACGGTCTTGCCACGCTTCGCGGCCATTTCCGACGGAATGTTCATCTTGGTCAGCGCGTCCATCGTCGCGCGCACCAGATTGATCGGATTGCGCGAGCCGAGCGCCTTGGCGAGCACGTTCTGCACGCCGGCGACTTCGAACACCGCGCGCATCGCACCGCCGGCGATCACGCCGGTACCGTCCGAAGCCGGACGCACGAACACCTTCGCGGCACCATGCTGGCCCCAGATCTCATGCTGCACGGTCAGGCCCTTGAGCGCGACCGACACCATGTTCTTGCGCGCCTGGTCCATCGCCTTGCTGATCGCCTGCGGCACTTCACGCGCCTTGCCGTAGCCGAAGCCGACGCGACCGGCGCCGTCGCCGACCACCGTCAGCGCGGTGAACGCGAACTGCTTGCCGCCCTTCACCGTCTTCGACACGCGGTTGACGGTGATCAGCTTTTCCTTGAAATCGCTGCCCTGCTGGCTGTCGTAGTTATGTTGCGTCGCCATTCTTAGAACTCCAGACCGGCTTCACGCGCGGCCTCGGCCAGGGCCTTGATGCGGCCGTGATATTGGAAACCTGCGCGATCGAAGGCCACCTTGGAGATGCCCTTTTCCTTGGCGCGCGCGGCGATCGTCTCGCCGACCTTCTTCGCGGCGGCGACGTTGCCGGTGCTGTCGAGGCCGTCGGCGACCGTCTTCTCGACCGTCGACGCGCTGACCACCGTCACCGACGCGTCCGGCGCGATGATCTGCGCATAGATGTGCTGCGGCGTGCGATGGATCGCCAGGCGGTGCACGCCAAGCTCGCGGATGTGGGCGCGCGTGCGGCGGGCGCGGCGCAGACGGGTCTGTTTCTTGTCCTTCATGATTCCAACTTTCTGGTCGTTACCAAAATGTTTGCGGGAAGTAATCCGGTCCATGTGCGCAGCGCGGCCCGAAGGAGAGCCCGCCACGCGAACGCGTTATTTCTTCTTCGCTTCCTTGAGTTCCACCTTCTCGGTGGAATAACGCACGCCCTTGCCCTTGTAAGGCTCCGGCGGACGGAAACCGCGGATGTCGGCAGCCACCTGGCCGACCATCTTCTTGTCGGCACCCTTGACGATGATTTCGGTCTGGCTCGGCGTTTCCACCGTGATGCCGTCCGGAATCGGGTATTCGATCGGGTGCGAGAAGCCGAGCGAGAGATTGACCTTCTTGCCGGCGGTCGCGGCGCGATAACCGACGCCGACCAGCTGCAGCTTCTTCTCGTACCCGGTCGACACACCGACCACCGCATTGTTCAGCAGCGCGCGGAACGTGCCGGCCTGCATGTTGTCGGCGGCGACCGACGCGGCGGCGACGGTGACGACATCACCGTTGACGTCGATCTCGACCTTCGCCGGCACGTTGATCGTCAGGCTGGTCTTGGCGCTTTTCACGGTCAGCTTGCCGTCGGCCTTGCTGACCTGCACGCCGGCCGGCAGTTTCACCGGCATCTTGGCTACGCGGGACATGGTGCTTTCCTTAAGAGACGATGCAGAGCACTTCGCCGCCGAGACCGGCCGCGCGCGCCTTGCTGTCGCTGACCACGCCTTTCGGCGTGGAAACGATGGCGACGCCGAGACCGCCGAGAACCTTCGGCAGTTCGTTCTTGCCCTTGTAGACGCGCAGCGCCGGCTTCGACACGCGCTGGATGTGCGCGATCACCGGCTTGCCCTCGAAATACTTCAGAGCCAGCGTGATGGTCTTCTTGGCGCCATCGGCGGTGACGCTGAAATCGGTGATGTAGCCTTCGTCCTTGAGAACGGCGGCGATCGCTTCCTTGACCTTCGACGACGGCGCGGACACCTGCTTCTTGCGGGCGGCCTGCGCGTTGCGGATGCGGGTCAGGAAGTCGGCGATAGGATCGGTCATGCTCATATCAGTAATCCTCTTACCAGCTCGCCTTCTTCAGGCCCGGCACTTCGCCGCGGTTGGCGGCTTCGCGCAGCTTGTGGCGCGCAAGGCCGAACTTCTTGTAGACGCCGCGCGAACGGCCGGTCAGCTGGCAGCGGCTGCGCTGGCGGCTCTTGCTCGAATCGCGCGGCAGCTTCTGCAGCGCGACGACCGCCTTTTCCTTCTCTTCGTCGGACGCGGTGACGCTGGAGATCGTCTCCTTCAGCGACGCACGCTTCTTCGCGTAACGGGCAGCGAGCGCGGCGCGCTTCTTCTCGCGCTCGATCATGTTGGTCTTGGCCATGGGTCTCGCCCTTACTTGCGGAACGGGAAGTTGAACGCGTCGAGCAGCGCCTTGCCCTGCTCGTCGTTCTTCGCCGTCGTGGTGATGGTGATGTTCATGCCGCGCAGCGCGTCGATCTTTTCGTACTCGATTTCCGGAAAGATGATCTGCTCGGTCACGCCGAAGTTGAAGTTGCCGCTGCCGTCGAAACCGCGCGCCGAAATGCCGCGGAAATCGCGGATGCGCGGCAGCGCGACGACGATCAGGCGCTCCAGGAATTCGTACATCTTCTCGCGGCGCAGCGTCACCTTGACGCCGACCGGATAGTTCTCGCGGACCTTGAACGCCGCGATCGCGATGCGCGTCTTGGTGACGACCGGCTTCTGACCGGCGATCGCCGTCATTTCCTCGACGGCCTTTTCGAGAATCTTGCGGTCGCCGGTCGCTTCACCGACACCCATGTTGAGGGTGATCTTGGTGATGCGCGGCACTTCCATCGCGCCGACCCCGAGCGAGGCCTTGAGCGCGGGCGCGAGCTTCTCGCGATAAACAGTCTGCAAATTCGCCATGACTTTCTACCTTAGTCCACCAGTTCGCTGTTGGACTTGAAAACGCGGACCTTGCGGCGCTTTTCGCCTTCGCCTTCGAAGCGATACCCGACGCGGTCGCCCTTGCCGGTCTTGGTGTTCCAGATCGCGACGTTGGAGATGTCGATCGGCATCTCCTTCTCGACGATGCCGCCGGCGACGCCCGCATTCGGGTTGCCGCGCTGGTGTTTCTTGGCGACGTTGACGCCTTCGACGACGACTTTGCCGGACGCCAGGACCTGCGCGACCTTGCCGCGACGACCCTTGTCCTTGCCGGTGATGACGACGATCTCGTCGCCCTTGTGGATCTTGCTCATGATCTATGGCCTCTTCAGATCACTTCGGGCGCGAGCGACACGATCTTCATGAAACGGTCGCGCAGTTCGCGCGTCACCGGTCCGAAGATACGGGTGCCCAGCGGCTCCAGCTTGTTGGTCAGCAGCACGGCGGCATTGGTGTCGAAACGGATCACCGAGCCGTCGGCGCGCTTGATCGGGAAGCGCGTACGGACGACGACGGCGTCGTGCACTTCACCCTTCTTGACCTTGCCGCGCGGAATCGCGTCCTTGACGGTGACCTTGATCAGGTCGCCGACACCGGCATAGCGGCGATAGGTCGAACCCTTGACCTGGATGACCTGCACTTCGCGCGCGCCGCTGTTGTCGGCGACGAGCAGAAAGCTTTCCTGTTGGATCATGGTTTCGCTCTCCGCTTAGCCGGCGTGGCCGGTCTTGAGCACTTCGACGAGGCGGAAGCGCTTGGTCGCCGACAGCGGGCGCGTCTCGACGATCGCCACGGTGTCGCCTTCCTTCGCCTGGTTGGTCTCGTCGTGCGCGCGCAGCCTGGTCGAGCGGCGCAGCATCTTGCCGTACAGCGCATGACGCTCGATGCGCTCGACGAGCACGGTGATGGTCTTGTCGCCCTTGTCGCTGACGACGCGGCCGACGACGCGATGGCCGCCCGATTTCTTTTCGCTCTGTTCGCTCATGACGCCTTCACCTGACGCGCAATCGTTTTCACCCGCGCGATCTTCTTGCGCGCGTCGCGCACGAGATGCGGCTTGGTGGCCTGCCCGGCGGCCTGCTGCATGCGCAGGTTGAACTGCTCGCGGCGCAGCGCGGCGAGTTCCTCGTCGAGCGCCTTCGCGTCCTTGCCGCGCAGGCTCTTCACATATTCGGAGTTCTTCATCACATGATCGTCCGGTGGACGAAGCTGGTCTTGACCGGCAGCTTCGCGGCGGCGAGACGGAACGCCTCGCGCGCAGTCACTTCATCAACGCCTTCCATTTCGTAGAGCACCTTGCCGGGCTGCACCTTGGCGACCCAGTACTCGACGTTGCCCTTGCCGGAGCCCATGCGGACTTCGAGAGGCTTCTTGGTGACCGGCGTATCCGGGAACATGCGGATCCACACCTTGCCGCCACGCTTGATGTAGCGCGTGATGACGCGGCGCGCCGCTTCGATCTGGCGCGCGGTGATCCGGCCCGGCTCGGTCGTCTTCAGACCCCATTCGCCGAAGCTGACCTTGTTACCCACCAAGGCCATACCGGTGTTGGATCCTTTGCGCTGCTTGCGGAATTTGGTTCGCTTGGGCTGCATCATGGCAGTGATCTCCCGACCTTAGGCCGCGCGGGCCTCGGTGGTTTCGTTCTTTTCCTGGCGGCTGGTGTCGAACACTTCGCCGGTGAACACCCAGACCTTGACGCCGATGATGCCGTACGTGGTACGTGCCTCACCGACCGCGTAGTCGACGTTGGCGCGCAGCGTGTGCAACGGCACGCGGCCTTCGCGATACCACTCGGTGCGGGCGATTTCGGCGCCGTTCAGACGGCCGCCGACCTGGATCTTGATGCCGCCGGCGCCGAGACGCATCGCGTTCTGCACCGAGCGCTTCATCGCGCGGCGGAACATGATGCGGCGTTCGAGCTGCTGGGCGATGCTGTCGGCGACGAGCTGCGCATCGAGTTCCGGCTTGCGGATCTCCTCGACCGAGATGTGCACGGAATCCGCCTTCAGACCCATCCGCTTGGCGACTTCCTGCTTCAGCTTCTCGATGTCCTCGCCCTTCTTGCCGATGACGATGCCGGGACGCGCGGTGTGGATCGTGACGCGCGCCGACTTCGACGGACGGTCGATCTGGATGCGCGACACCGACGCCTGCGACAGCTTCTTGCGCAGGAATTCGCGGACCTGCATGTCCTTCAGCAGATTCTCGCCATACGCCTTGCGCTCGGCATACCAGTTCGACGTCCACGACGTCGTGATGCCAAGGCGGAAGCCGTTCGGATTGACTTTATGACCCATGCTTTAGTTCTCTGTTCCGACGCGGCGGCCTTAATGGCCGTCCGAGACCTTGATCGTGATGTGGCTGGTCGGCTTGACGATGCGATCGGCGCGGCCCTTGGCACG
>DASTHJ010000370.1:0-3836 GCA_035718265.1 Steroidobacteraceae bacterium
CGTTGCGCAGGCCGACCAGCCCGCCGGCGTCACGCCGATCTTCACGGCGCAGGACTACCAGGACGGCGAATTCCGCAAGACTGCGGCCATCATGAAGATGGTGATCAGCGGTTATGCCGGCGCCGGCACCATCACGATGGGCGGCTACGACTATCACGGCCAGGGCCGCAACACCGGCGAGACGCGCAACTTCCGCGCTGGTCGCTGCATCGGCGCCTGCCTCGAATACGCGGCGCGCAAGCAGGTGCCGCTGATGATCTACGTGTTCAGCGACGGCGCACTGTCGGCCAACGGCGTGATCAACAACTCGGCCGCCGGCCGCGGCAAGCTCGACTGGGCCAGCGACAACCAGGCGACCGCCGCCTCGATCGTGCTGGTCTACAACCCGACCGGGCCGGTCGAATTCCGCGATCCCAACAGGAAGCAGATCGGTTCTTACAGTGCGGGCGGTGACGTGGTCACGAGCTCGGCGCCATCCGCCAACGCGGTCAACCTGCTGGTCGAGACCGTGATCCTGAACTACATGGCGTTGCACGGCGAGGAAGGGCAGTTCCAGACGCTGTTCCCCGGCAACGGCCTCGGCGGTGCGCGCGACTCGTTGATAATGCTCGCCCCGGTGTGCAACGGCACGGTGAGCAATCCGGTCTAGCAGCCCGCGCACGCCTGCAAACCATCGAGGGAGCGTTGTCGCGTGTTGCCGACGCTCCCTCGTTCATTTTCGCGGCCCGCCGACGCCCTGGTTTCTTTGTCGAAACGGCGGCGCGTTTCGTTGACATTGTTAAGTGGGCTATGCGAGGGTTTCGCGCGTCGCAGGACGTGGAAATCCGGTGTCGCTTGTCCGGTAACCCATTGAAGTTGAAACATTCGTGAGCGCTTGTTTGTTAGACAGGTCCGGGGCCGCAGCACGCGCGCGGGTTGCTGCGCTTGCGTCGCTGCTGTTCGCCGCGTCGCTCACGGTTTCCGCCGCCGAGAAATACGACCTGATCGGCAAGCCGGCGCCGGACCTGGTCGCACGCGGGCTCGGCGGCGAGAACGTGCGCATCTCCGAGCATCGCGGCGAGGTCGTGGTCGTCAGCTTCTGGAGCGGCAGCTGCAACACCTGTCGCGCGCAGCTCGACGCGCTCGATCGCATCGCCAGCACCTATGCCAGCGCCGGCCTCACCGTGATCGGCGTCAACCTCGACGACAACGTGGCACGCGCCGAGAAATTCGCGCGCGCGCAGGACGTGAACTTTCCGCTGCTGATCTCCACGCCCGAGAACACCGGGCGCGATTTCCGCGTCGACCGGCTGCCGATGCTCGTGTTCGTGGATCGCGAGGGCGTGCTGCGCGCGGCGCATCGCGAATTCAAGGCCAGTGACGAGGCCATCTACGTGCGCGAGCTGCGCACTCTCCTGAACGAATGAATTGACGAGTACTCCTATGCATACCCACCGCATCGTCCGAGTCGCCGCCTGCATGGCATTCGCGCTGCTCGCGACACCGTTGCTCGCGCAGGATGCGCCGCCACCCGAGCCCAGCCCCGAAGCCGCGGCGCCCGCCGACGCGAGCCCGCCGGCCGCCGACGACACGCCCGCGAGCCTGTCGGATGCGCCGCAGGGCACGCTGCTGACGCCGCCGGATGGCGCCACGCCGGCGCCGCCGGAATCCGCCGAGCCGCCCGCCGACACCCGCGCGCTCGACGAGACGGTGCAGGACCTCAAGAAGGACGTCGTCGACCTCAACAAGGAACTGTTCGTGCTCGAGGAGGAGCTGCTGTTCCCCGCCAACACGCAGGTGGCGGTGTTCGTGTCGATGGACATCGGCGAGTTCTTCGCGCTCGATTCGCTGACGCTCAAGATCGACAACAAGGAAGTGGCCAACTACCTGTACACGCCGCGCGAGGCCGAAGCGCTGCTCAAGGGCGGCGTGCAACGCGTGTACCTCGGCAACCTCAAGGTGGGCGAGCACCAGCTGGTGGCGTTCTTCAACGGCAAGGGCCCGAACGAGCGCGACTACAAGCGCGGCGCGAACCTGAAGTTCGAGAAGGGCGTGGGCGCCAAGTATCTCGAGCTGAAGATCACCGACCGCCAGCGCAAGGGCCAGCCCGAGTTCGCGATCAAGGACTGGGAATAGGCGGCCACGCCGATGCAGGCCAGCGTGAAATCGATCGCGCGCATCGCCGCGGCGCTCGCCGCCGGGCTGGCGTTGCTGCCTGCCATGATTGCGCCGGCGCTCGCCGCCAAACCCGACGTCGACAAGCTCTCGCCGACCGTGGTGCGCGACCTGCACTTCGGCGACGCGCTGTTCTACTACTACCAGGGCAAGGATCTCGACGCGATCACGCGGCTGCTGGCCTACCAGCAGTGGGGTCGCATGCCGCATCACGATGCCGAGACCAACCTGCTGCTCGGCGGCCTGTATCTGTCACTCGGCCTGCACAACGAGGCCGGGGAGCGCTTCGAGACGCTGCTGACGCAGTCGGTGCCGGAAGGCGTGCGCAACCGCGCGTGGTTCTACCTCGGCAAGGTCTGGTACGCGCGCGGCTATCTCGACCGCGCCGAACGTGCCATCAAGGAAGTGCAGGGCCGCCTGACGCCGGACCTCGAAGCCGAGCGCCTGCACCTGCTCTCCAACATCCTGATGCGCCAGCAACGTTTCGACGAGGCGATCGGCCTGCTGAATTCCTGGCGCGGCCGCAAGGACCAGTCCGACTGGCTGGCCTACGCACAGTACAACCTGGGCGTCGCGCTGGTGCGCAAGGGCCTGGTCAGCGAGGCCGATCCGTTCCTGAGCAGCGTCGGCACGCTGGAATCGGGGCGGCGCGAGCTGCGCGCGCTGCGTGACCGCGCCAACCTCGCGCTGGGCTACGCCTACCTGCAGAACAACCAGCCGGCGCTCGCCAAGCCCGCGCTCGAGCGCGTGCGCCTCGACGGCCCGTTCTCCAACAAGGCGCTGCTCGGCGTCGGCTGGGCCGACGCCGCGGAGGGCGAGTTCCAGCAGGCGCTGACGCCCTGGATGGAGCTGCGCGACCGCAACTTGCTCGATTCCGCCGTGCAGGAAGCCTACCTCGCCATTCCGTACGCCTTCGCCAAGCTCAACGCGAATGCGCAGGCCGCGGAGAACTACGAGGCCGCGATCCGCTCCTTCGACGCGGAGACCGCGAACATCGACGCGTCCATCGGCGAGATCAACGACGGCACGATGCTCGACCGCCTGCTGAAGCGCGACGAGAACGACCACTACGGCTGGTTCTGGCAGCTGCGCGAACTGCCGAACGCCCCCGAGTCGCGCTATCTCTATCACCTGCTCGCCGGGCACGATTTCCAGGAAGGTCTCAAGAACTACCGCGACCTGGCCTTTCTCGGCGGCACGCTCGTGAAGTGGCAGGACAGCATCGTGGCGTTCGACGACATGCTCGATACGCGCGAGAAGGCCTACGCGGAGCGAGTGCCGCAGGCCGATGCCGTGCTCGCCTCCGGCCGGCTCGACCAGTACTCCGCGGAGCGCGCCAACGCCGGCGGCCGGCTCAACCAGGTCGAGAGCAGCCTCGACGTGGCCGCGCTCGGCACCCCGCAGGAGCGCGAACAGTGGGAGCGCATCATGCGCCTCGAGGCGGCGCTGCTGACGGCGCCGGACGACGAAGAGACCAACGTGATCCGCGAGAAGACACGGCTCGCCAAGGGCGTGCTGTACTGGCGTCTCGCGGAGAGCTTCAAGGCGCGCGTGTGGAACGAACGCCGCACGCTCAAGGATCTCGACCAGTCATTGCGCGAGGCGCAGAACCGCTGGGTGCGCGTGCAGAAGGCGCGCAGCTCGATGCCCAACAACACCGGCGAATTCGCGGCGCGCGTCGA
>DASTHJ010000371.1:0-3418 GCA_035718265.1 Steroidobacteraceae bacterium
GTCGATGATCAGGTCGAGCGCGCCATGGTCGAGCAGGAATTCGCTGCGCTGAAAGCCTTCGGGCAGCGTTTCGCGCACCGTCTGCTGGATCACGCGCGGCCCGGCGAAGCCGATCAGCGCGCGCGGTTCGGCGACGTTCAGATCGCCGAGCATCGCGAGGCTCGCCGACACACCGCCGGTGGTCGGATCGGTCATCACCGAGATGAACGGCAGCCGGGCCTGCGCCAGGCGCGCGAGCGCGGCGCTGGTCTTGGCCATCTGCAGCAGCGAGAACAGCGCTTCCTGCATGCGCGCGCCGCCGCTCGACGAGAAACACACCAAGGCCGCCTGGTTCGCGATGCAGTGATCAACGGCGCGCTTGAAGCGCTCGCCGACGACCGAGCCCATCGAGCCACCGAGGAACCTGAATTCGAAGGCACAGGCCACGATGGGCAGCCCCTCGAGCGTGCCGGCGATCGCGATCAGCGCGTCGCGCTCGCCGGTCGCCTTCTGCGCGGCGGCCAGCCGGTCGCGGTAGCGCTTGCTGTCGCGGAACTTGAGCGGATCCTCCGGCGAGACCTCGGCGCCGATCTCCTGCTGTTCGCCCTCGTCCAGGAAGCGCACCAGCCGCTCGCGCCCGCCGATGCGCATGTGATGGCTGCATTTCGGGCAGACGTTGAGGTTGCGTTCCAGCTCGGCGCGATACAGCACGGCATCGCAGGCCGAGCACTTGATCCACAGGCCCTCCGGAACCGAGCGCGTGCGGCGCTCGGTCTTGATGCGCGAGGGCATGATCTTTTCGAACCAGGACATGGGCGGCGGGGACCGTGGCTAAGCTGAAGTGCGGGCGATCATAGCAGCGACCGGAACTTCCGCACCGGCCGGACCGCCCGGGAGCCCGAACTCGGGCGGGTAGCGCACCTCGGCCAGGTACAGACCGTCGGCCGGCGCCGTGGGAGCGTTCTGGCGGCGGTCGCGCGTGGCGAGCACCGCGGCCACCCGTTCCGGTGTGGACTCGCCGTGGCCGACGGACAGCAGCAGGCCGGCGATGTTGCGGACCATGTGGTGCAGGAAGGCATTGGCCGTGACCTCGAGCTGCACCCATTCCTCGCGGCGCGTGACGCTCAGCCGCTCGATGCGCCGCACCGGCGACTTCGCCTGGCATTCCACGGCGCGAAACGCGCTGAAGTCGTGCTCGCCGAGCAGCGCCTGCGCCGCCGCGTGCATGCGCGGCGCGTCGAGCGGGCGCCGCTCCCAGGTGGCACGGCCGGCGGCCAGCGCCGGGCGCGAGTCGCGATTCAGGATCAGGTAGCGGTAGGTGCGCGCCAGCGCGCAGTAGCGCGCGTGAAAGTGCGGCGCGACTTCGCGCACCCAGGTGACCGCGACATCCTCGGGTAGATAGGTGTTGGCGCCGAGCCGCCAGCCGCGCTCGCTGCGCGTCGCCTCGCTGTCGAAGTGCACCACCTGCGCGAAGGCGTGCACGCCGGCGTCGGTGCGGCCGGCGCAGGTGCATTCCACCGGCGAATCGGCGACGCGCCCGAAGGCGCGCTGCACGACGTCCTGCACGGTGGTGAGGCCCGGCTGGTGTTGCCAGCCGGAGTACGCACGGCCGTCATATTCCAGACCGGCCGCGATCCGAGGCATGGAGACAACCGGCGTCGCCGCGCGGACCCGCGCGGCTCAGCCCGGCAACGATTCGAGCAGTCGCTGCGCTTCCTGCTTCTGCGAAGCGGAACCTTCCGACAGCACCTCGTTGAGGATGTTGCGCGCACCGTCCGGATCGCCCATGTCGACGTAGGCGCGGGCGAGATCCAGCTTGGTGCCGACCTCCGAAAGCGTCACGGGCTCGAGGTCCGGCACCGCCAGTTCCTCGGTCGGGTTGCCGGGCAGGTCGAGGTTGCCGCCGCCGAGGTCGAGGTCGACCTTGCTCGCGCCCATGGCGGGCTGTTCGCGGGTCGGCTCGACCGGGAAGTCGATGTTCTCGCGATCGATGGCCGCCAGGCGCGAGGTCGACGACACGTCGAAGCCTTCCTCGGGCATGTTGAACTGCATGGAAGCCGTGGCGCCCGGATCGATGGGCCGGCCCTTGGTCAGATCCACGTCGCCACCCAGCTCGCGCTCGGTGAGGAACCAGGTGCCGCTGGCACCGTGCTCGGTGAGCTGCGAATCCTCGAGGCTGCCGTTGCCGCCGGCGCCGGAACGCGCGGCGGCCGCGCGCAGCAGGCGCTGCGAATTCTCGTCGAGACCGGCCACCATCGTGGGCGCGTTCGCGTCCGGACCGGCGCCTGCCGCCGGCTTGAGGCCGATGGAAGAATCCGTCTGCTCCAGCGAACCGAGCTCGAGGCCAAGGTCGTCGAGCGCCAGCTCGGCGGTCTGGTCGGAGCTCAGCTTGCGACGCATCGCGTTGTCGACTTTCTCGCGGATGGTCGGCTCGTCGAGCGGGCGCAGCGCGGGCTGCTCCACGGTCGGCGCCTCGGAGCCGGCCGGCGTCATCTTGACCGTCATCTCGCGCGTGGTCTGGTTGCTGCTCTCGCGGTCGGGCAGTTGCAGGCCTTCGCCGGTCGCGTCCGGATCGCGCAATGCGTTGCCCAGGTCGAGGTCCACCGGATCGGGAGTGCCGCCGCCGGTCACGTCGAGGCGCGAGCTGACGTCGAACGGATCGAAATCCACGCCGCCCGCACTGCCGCCTTCGAGGTTCAGATCCACGCCGACCGCGCCACCCGCACCACCTTCGGTGAACATCGGGTCTTCGGGCGCGATCTGCCGGCCCATGATCACGATCTTTTCCCACTCGCCGGATTCGGCCCGGGCGCGCGTCTCGGAAAGCTCGCGCGCCGTCGCGAGGAACTGCTCCTTGTTGCCCCACACGAAGAACACTTCGAGCAACTTGAGCTTGAGGTCGCGCCGGTCCGGCTCGCGCTGGATCGCGATGCGCACCAGGTCGGCGGCCTGGTCGTACAGACCATAGGCCATGTGGAAATCGGCTTCGGCCAGCGGATCGCCCTGGTCGAGATTGACCGCGGTCTCGCTGCTGATGGTCTCGTCGGTGCGCACCGTCGGCGCCGACAGCGGGATGTCCTGCGTTTCCTGCAAGGCGCGATGCGTGCCGGATTCCTCCACGAGGATGTCGTCCGGGACGGTCGAGGCGGCCATCGGCGGGGCGCGCATGCGGCCCGTGTCGGACAGCGAGTCCACGGGTTCGGAGAGGCGATCACCGCCCTGCTCGGCCAGGCGACCGAGGCGATCGTCGAACTCGGCGGACTTGCGCTTGCCGCGCGACTTCGCGACCAGCAGCACCAGCAGCAGCACCACGAGCGCGGCCAGCGCCCACCAGTACTGCATGAGCGTATCGAGCAGCGAGGGCTCCTCGGTCGGGGTCGCCTGGGCGGGCCGCGACGTCGGCTCGGCGGCCGGCGTCTCCTCCGGCGTTGCCTCAGGT
>DASTHJ010000372.1:0-3179 GCA_035718265.1 Steroidobacteraceae bacterium
CTTCGCGCACCGCGCCGCGGCCGCCGGCGTGCGCAGTGACCAGGTCCGCGACGGCGCGCGCATCGGCATGGGCATCCGCGACCGCGATGGCCACGCCCGCCGCCTGCAGGATGGGCACGTCCGGCGTGTCGTCGCCGACACAGGCGCATTGCTCCAGCGTCATCGACTGCGACTTCGCGAGTCGGTTCAGCGCCACGAGCTTGTCCGAGGCGCCCTGCGTCACGTGCCGGATGCCGAGCTCGCGCGCGCGCCGCGTGACCGCGGCCGACTTGCGCCCGGAGATGATGGCCACGGTGATGCCGGCCGCCGCCACGCGCTGGATGCCGAGGCCATCACGCACGTGGAAGACCTTGAGCGACTCGCCTCGCGCGCCGTAATAGAGGCGTCCGTCGGTGAGCACGCCATCGACGTCGAGCACCAGCAGCCGCACGCGTCGCAGCGCCGGCAGGAAGGCGGCGAGCTCGCTCACAGCACCCCGGCGCGCAGCAGGTCGTGGACGTTGAGCGCGCCGATCAGCGCGCCGGCCGCATCGACCACCGGCAGCGCCGTGATCTTGTGCTTCTCCATCAGGTGCGCGGCCTCGGCCGCCAGCTCGTGCGCCTGCACGGATTTGCCCGGCGCGGTCATCACTTCGCGCATGGTCGTGCGGTGCACGTCGGCCTGCGCATCGAGTGCGCGCCGCAGGTCGCCGTCGGTGAACACGCCACGCACGCGCCCGTCCTCGACGACCACGCACATCCCCAGGCCCTTCTTCGAGATCACGACCAGCCCCTCGGCGAGCCGCGCATCGGGGCTCACGATCGGCAGCGCATCGCCGGTGCGCATCACGTCGGACACGTGCAGCAGGAGCTTGCGGCCGAGCGCGCCGCCGGGATGCGAGCGCGCGAAGTCCTGCGGCGTGAAACCGCGCGCCTCGAGCAGCGCCACGGCGAGCGCATCGCCCAGCGCCAGGGTCGCCGTGGTGCTGGCGGTCGGCGCCAGGTTCAGCGGGCAGGCCTCCTCGGCGACGCTCACGTCGAGGTGCACGGTGGCGGCGCGCGCCAGGTTCGACCTGGCGCTGCCGGTGATCGCGATGAGCGGCACGCCGAGGCGCGAGACGTGCGGGATCAGCAGCAGCAGTTCGGCCGTTTCGCCGGAATTCGAAATGGCGAGCAGCACGTCCTCGCGCGTGATCATGCCGATGTCGCCGTGGCTGGCTTCCGCGGCGTGCATGAAAAAGGCGGGCGTGCCGGTGGAGGCCAGCGTGGCGGCGATCTTGCCCGCGACGTGTCCCGACTTGCCCATGCCGGTGACGATCACGCGTCCGCGGCAGGCGAGGCATACCTGGCAGGCCTGGGCGAACGTGGCGTCGATGCGCGGGATGAGACTGCTCAACGCCCGGCCTTCGATCTCGATGGCGCGCCTGCCGGCGGCGATCAGCGCACCCGAATCGGTCCTGGCCTCTGCATTCATGCGGGAATGATAGCGCGCCGGTTGTAAAATCCTGCCATGAACCCGACTCCCATCACCCCCGAGCGCGTCGCGGAGCTGATCCGTGCCGGGCTCCCCGGCGCGACGGTGCGCGTCGAATCCGACGACAACACGCACTTCGCCTCGCAGGTCGTGGCGACGCAGTTCGCCGGGCTGCGTCCCATCGCGCGCCACCAGCTCGTCTACCGGACGCTCGGCGCGCTCGTCGGCCGCGAGATCCATGCGCTGTCGATCGAGGCCATGACGCCCGAAGAGGTCGCGGGCCAGGCCCGCTAGGACGCGATCGAACCGCTCGCGGCCGTGGCCGGGTCGCGGCCGCACCCGCGCCCGCTGCATGCGCAACCGCCCCGCGAGCCACTACACTAACGACCCCTCCTGACGGCGAGATCGTTCGTGGACAAGCTGCAGATCAATGGTGGCATCCCCCTCGAGGGCGAGGTGCGCATTTCCGGCGCGAAGAACGCGACGCTGCCGATCATCGCCGGCGCGCTGCTGGCCGACGGCGCGGTGACCATCCGCAACGTCCCGCACCTGCAGGACGTCACCACCATGATCGAGTTGTTAGGGCGCATGGGCGTGTCGGTGACCATCGACGAGAAGATGCGCATCGAGATCGATCCGACCACCACGCGCGAGTGCTTCGCGCCCTACGACCTGGTCAAGACCATGCGCGCGTCCATCCTGGTGCTCGGGCCGCTGCTGGCGCGTTTCGGCAAGGCCGACGTGTCGCTGCCGGGCGGTTGCGCGATCGGCGCGCGCCCGGTGAACATCCACGTGGCAGGCCTGCAGGCGATGGGCGCCGACATCCAGATCGACGGTGGCTACATCCGCGCGCGCGCCGGTCGCCTGAAGGGCGCGCGGCTCAACCTCGAAACGGTGACCGTCACGGGCACCGAGAACCTGATGATGGCCGCGGCACTCGCCGACGGCGAAACCGTGATCGAGAACGCCGCGCGCGAGCCCGAGGTCGTCGACCTCGCGAAGTTCCTGATCGCCATGGGTGCGAACATCCAGGGCGCGGGCACCGACAAGATCGTCATCCAGGGCGTCGAGAGACTGCGCGCCACGAGCTACGAAGTGCAGCCCGACCGCATCGAGGGCGGCACCTACCTGGTCGCGGGCGCCATCACCAGCGGCATCGTGCGCATCAAGAACACCGAGCCCGAGCATCTCGACGCGGTGACCGCCAAATTGCGCGAGGCGGGTGCCAAGGTCGGCATCGGCCCCAACTGGATCGAGGTGGACATGAAGGGACGGCGGCCGAAGTCCGTGGACGTGCGCACCGCGCCGTATCCGGCTTTCCCCACCGACATGCAGGCGCAGTTCGCGGCGCTCAACACGATCGCCGACGGCGTCGGCACCATCGTCGAGACCATCTTCGAGAACCGCTTCATGCACATGCTGGAGATGCGCCGCCTCGGTGCCGAGATCCGTCTCGAGGGCAACACGGCCATCATCCGCGGCGTACCCAAGCTCACGGCCGCGCCCGTGATGGCCACCGACCTGCGCGCCTCGGCCAGCCTGGTGCTGGCCGGCCTCGTGGCCGAAGGCCGCACCGAAATCGAGCGCATCTACCACATCGATCGCGGCTACGAGGCGCTCGAGGAAAAGCTGGCGCAGCTCGGTGCCCAGATCCGTCGCGTGCCCAACTAGATTGAAGAGGTGCCGGGTGAGAAAAGTGGGGATTGCGCTGCGTTTCGAGCGCCGGC